>NZ_JBHYJH010000342.1:0-4363 GCF_042740445.1 Streptomyces sp. NPDC059003
CCGTGAGCACGGTGAGGTCTTCTCCCTCGGCGTCCCGGTCAGGAAGGAGATCCGCGAGGCGATCGCGGGCATCAGCGAGGACGTGTGGAGGCCGATCGCCTACCCGAAGGCCGTCTTCGACAAGGACGAGCAACGCTGGATCTCCGACGCCGAGATCGCCGAGATCCCGTTCACCGCCTTCACCTCCAAAACGAAGAAGTACCAGGTCACCGCCCGCCTTGTCATCCGCCGGGTCAAACGGCTCAACCCCGCCTCGGTGCCTGAGGGGCAGGGTGAGCTGTTCGCCGCCCACCGCCACGCCATCTTCACCAACTCGCCCTTCCCCCTGGAGCAGGCCGAGCCGAGGCACTGCGAGCACTCAGTGATCGAGCCGGTCTTCGCCGACCTGGAGGACTCCGCCCTCGCCCACCCGCCCTCGGGTACGTTCACCGCGAACGCCGTCTGGTTCACCCTCGCGGCCGCGGCCTACAACCTCACCCGCGCAGCCGGCCACCTCGCCTCGGTGTTCCATACCAGGGCCCGCACCGGCACCCTCCGCCGCCACCTGGTCACCCTCCCCGCCCGCATTGCCACCGGCGCCCGGACCCTCACCCTCCACCTGCCCGAACGCTGGCCATGGGCCGACGCCTTCACCGGCCTGTGGACCGCCACCGGCACCGCCTCCGCCCCTGACAGCGACGCCCCTGCCCGCCGACAGGAAAACCATCCGAGAACCACCAAAACCTGAACTCACCAATTCACACGGTGGATTGAAGCTCATCCAGGGGGTGTCCAACGCCCGGGGCCGTACTGGGGCGTCGCTGGCCTGCGACGTCTGCTGTGCATGGGGGCTTTGCCAGACATTGAAAGGTCATCAAAGTTACTGAAAGAGTCGCTTCCTTGGTGATGGATGCATGGCATTGGTGAAGGTGTGGCGGCTCTGGCACTGGCTCTCGCGCACGACTTGCGTTCGGTCCGGCCTGCGCCGAACACTGAGGATCTCGACGCCTTCAAACAGGACCTGGTGGCTGGCTTCGTGCTCGCGCGGTCAGCTGCCGGGGTGGACGAGAATTCCGTCCGGGCAGAGAGCCGGGTGATCTCGGAGTGTCGGAACGCGGTGGGCCGTCACCGAGTCCCTGAAGCTGCGGCACCAACTGAGGTCCACGTGACCCGGGAGTTCGTGCAATGCCCGATCGACGAGATGAACCGTCCGGGATCGGGCTGGGGTCTCAACCTACGGATTCCGCTGAGCGATGCCGAGGTGACCCGCCTCTTCGACGGCTGGAAGGGCTACCTGCTCTCCGTGCGGAAGTTCCTGCCCGAGGCCCGCAACTACACCGCGGGCAGGCGGTGGTCGCGGATCGGCGAGACCACAGGCTTGGACCTGCCGGACCTGCTGTGGGACGTGGGCCCTTCGGTGAGGCCCATGTGCGGTTCGGTAAAAGGTGGCTCACACCGACGCGGCCTCAAACAGCGGATGGCACCGCTGATCAACGGCTCCCGGGGCCAGCTGGTGTGGTACGCCGAGGACGTTCGCGGGCAGTTCAACGGCGCCTGGGACTGGCCTGGCGGCCCCCAGTACGTATCGGTGCGGCACAGCAAGGATAGCACCTGCAACCGCGCTAAGACCGAAGGCCTGCACACGGGCCTGGTCAGAGCGGTTGAGCGTCATCTCAGTGCAGCACGACACCCGAGGAAGCCGGAGGCGTTACGACGCCATTCACCAGGACAGATGTAGATCACCAGCAGCATCCATGCGCCAGAGCCGAGTCAGGCGTTGCTCGTCGGTCAGGAACGCCAACGGACCTGCCCCTCCCCGTGGATCTCCCGGGGTTATGACGGCGCTCACCGTAAGTCACATGAGCAGTAGAGGCGGAGCCGAGTCAGCACCGTGCTTGATGGAGGGACAGGGGGGCGGCGGTCAGCGGTTGCCGGGAACGGCGAAGCCCGGACCCGCGTGGGTCCGCCGGACGTCCTGACGTACGGCGCACGAGGGGGGTACGACAGGCGCGCGGATGTGCGTTTGATGCCTTAGGTCTATGCAGTGGGAGTGAAATGCGCCGTGCGCTCCCCGCGCTTCTTTCGAACGTGTGCCCCACGATTAGGCGTTCCCGCCGGAAGGGAATACCTCCTTCGCTATGTGCTGCGCCTCTGTCCTTTGCCCTTGTCCTCTGCTGGCAGGATTCCATGGACATACCGGATGTTTCCTATCTGCTGCCGGACGGGGGTCCCCGGCCGGGTGCGCGTGAGGACGGGGGCGATGAGTGCGGGGCGGAGTGGCTGCGAGGGCTGAGGCCGTGTCAGCTGGCTGATCTGGCCGGGGAGATCCGCAGATTTCTGGTGGAGCGGGTGTGCACCGCGGGCGGGCATCTGGGGCCGAATCTGGGGATGGTGGAGCTCACCCTTGCGCTGCACCGCATCTTTGACTCCCCGCGGGATGCGCTGGTCTTCGATACCGGTCATCAGGCGTACGTGCACAAGATCCTCACCGGCCGCGCCGGGGCATTTGCCACCCTGCGGCAGGCGGGCGGCCTGTCCGGCTATCCCTCCCGCAGCGAGTCGGTGCACGACCTCGTGGAGAACTCGCATGCCTCCACCGCCCTGGCGTACGCGGACGGCCTGGCCAAGGCCCGTCAGCTTGCGGGCGAGCAGGACCGGGCGGTGGTGGCGGTCATCGGGGACGGCGCCCTGACGGGGGGCATGGCGTTTGAGGCGCTGAACAACCTGGGCGCCGCCCCGGACCGGCCGGTGATCGTGGTGGTCAACGACAACGGCCGCTCCTACGCCCCCACCACCGGGGCCCTGGCTGGCCATCTGGCGGCCCTGCGGCAAGAAGACGGCCCGCAGACGCGCCGGAATCTCTTCACCGATCTGGGTTTCGTCTACGTCGGGCCGGTGGACGGGCACAACATCGGCGCTGTGGAGGCCGCGCTGGTCCGGGCGCGGGCGCTTGGGTGCCCGGTGCTGGTGCATGCGGTCACTGTCAAGGGCAAGGGGTATCCGCCCGCCGAGCGAGATGAGGCGGACTGCCTGCACGCCGTCGGCCCGGTCGATGCCGCCACCGGGCACGCCCCGCCTGGTACCAAGACATCGGCGCCGTCGTGGACGGAGGTGTTCGCGCGGGCGCTGGTGGAGCTGGCGTCCGGCCGGGAGGAGGTGGTGGCAGTGACGGCGTCGATGCTACGCCCGGCCGGCCTGCATCCCATGGCCGTGAGGTTCCCCGGGCGGGTCTTCGATGTCGGGATCGCCGAGCAGCACGCTGTCACCAGCGCGGCCGCTCTTGCGATGGGCGGCCTGCACCCCGTGGTCGCGATCTACGCGACGTTTGTGAACCGGGCCTTCGACCAGGTGCTGATGGATGTCGGCCTGCACCGGCTGCCGGTCACCTTCGTGCTGGATCGGGCCGGGATCACCGGCCCGGACGGGCCGTCCCATCACGGCATGTGGGACCTGGCCGTCCTTGCGGCGGTGCCGCACCTGCGCATAGCCGCCCCCCGGGACGCTACCCGGCTGCGCGACCTGCTGGGTCAGGCGGTCGCCCAGGACGGCCCGACCGTTCTGCGCTTTCCCAAAGGCACCGCCGCCACCAGCATCGAGGCGGTCGCGCGCATGGACGGCCTCGACATCCTACGCCGCAGTCCCCGCCGCCCGCTGGACGTCCTGCTGGTACCTGTCGGGCCGCTCGCCGGGCCCTGCCTTGAGACAGCTGCCCTGCTGGAGCAGGACGGGGCCGGGGTGACCGTTGTCGATCCGGGCTGGGTCCACCCGGTCAACCCCGCGCTGGTGGCGCTGGCGGCCCGCCACCGCCTGGTGGTCACGGCCGAGGACGGGCTGCGCGCCGGCGGTATCGGCCACCGCATCGCCCAGGCCTGCCAGGACGCCCGCACTGCCGCCCCCGTCGTCTCGCTCGGTCTGGACACCGCCTTCGTCCCGCACGGGTCCCGCGGCGGCCTGCTGGCCCGGGCGGGCCTGGATACCGACGGCATCACCCGCACGGCTCTGGACCATCTGCGCCGACGGATCCCGGCGCCCGCTTCCCCCATCACGGCCACAAGGAGTGCGCGATGAGCCGCATCGCTCTCGGCCTGCCCGCCCCGCCGCCCCGGACGCCGGTGCGGCGCTCCTGTCACCGGATCCAGGTCGGGGCCGTGCCGGTCGGGGGCGGCGCCCCGATCAGCGTGCAGACCATGACCACCACCAACACCGCCGACGTGGACGCCACACTGCAGCAGATCGCCGCGATCACCGCGGCCGGCTGCGACCTGGTGCGCGTCGCCGTGCCCTCCGCCGACGACGCCGACGCCCTCCCAAAGATCGTGGCCAGGTCGCCGATCCCGGTCATCGCCGACATCCACTTCCAGCCCCGCTACGTCTTCGCCGCGAT
>NZ_JBHYJH010000343.1:0-4272 GCF_042740445.1 Streptomyces sp. NPDC059003
CGACGGCGAGCAGCCCCCACGAGGGGCGTGCACCTGGCGTCAGGGTGGAAACGGGTGGGCGGGTGGGAGATGAGCCGCCCGTGGAGGCGCTGGCGCCCGCGGTGCGTGGCCCACACGAGGGGCGTCCACCTGACGTCAGGGCAGAAGCGGACAGCCGCACGAGAGAGGGCCGCGCTGACCTGACATTCCGTCGTGGGAGGCGACCGCACTACTCCGACTCGGACAAACGCCCACCCGAAACCCCACCTCTACGGTGGACCCCGTAACCCCCTGCAAGGACGAACCTCCACGGAAGGGCCGGGATTCGTATGACTTCCATCCACGCCTTCTGGCTCGCCGGTCGCCAGACCACCGGCGAGACCACGCTCGACGTCACATCGCCGTGGGACGGACGCCTCGTCGGCCGGGCGGCCGTACCGACGGACGCCCAGGTGGAGGAGGCCGTCGCCGCCGCGTACGCCGTGCGCGAGGAGTTCGCCGCCACCCCGGCCCACGTCCGCGCCGCCGCCCTCGACCACGTGTCGAAGCGCCTGGTCGAGCGGACGGAGGAGATCGCGCAGCTGATCTCCGCCGAGAACGGCAAGCCGATCAAGTGGGCCCGCGGCGAGGTCGGCCGCGCGGTCTCGGTGTTCCGCTTCGCCGCCGAGGAGGCCCGCCGTTTCAACGGCGGCGAGTCCCAGCGCCTGGACACCGACGCCGGCGGCCAGGGCCGCCTCGCCCTGACCCGCCGCTTCCCCAAGGGCGTCGTCCTCGGCATCGCGCCGTTCAACTTCCCGCTGAACCTGTGCGCGCACAAGGTCGCCCCGGCCATCGCCGTCGGTACGCCGATCATCCTGAAGCCCGCCCCCGCGACCCCGCTGAGCGGCCTGATCCTCGGCGAGCTGCTCGCCGAGACGGAGCTGCCCGCCGGTTCGTGGTCGGTCCTTCCGGTCGCCAACGACAAGATGCCGGCCCTCGTCCAGGACGAGCGCCTTCCGGTCATCTCCTTCACCGGCTCCGACAAGGTCGGCTACGCGATCATGGACTCGGTGCCGCGCAAGCACTGCACCCTGGAGCTCGGCGGGAACGGCGCCGCCGTCGTCCTCGGCGACTTCTCCTCCGACGCCGACCTGGACTGGGCCGCGAGCCGCATCGCGACCTTCTCCAACTACCAGGGCGGCCAGTCCTGCATCTCCGTGCAGCGCGTCATCGCCGACGCGTCCGTGTACGAGCGCCTCGTA
Source organism: Streptomyces sp. NPDC059003 (assembly GCF_042740445.1). Taxonomy (NCBI): domain Bacteria; kingdom Bacillati; phylum Actinomycetota; class Actinomycetes; order Kitasatosporales; family Streptomycetaceae; genus Streptomyces; species Streptomyces sp. NPDC059003. The sequence goes on from NZ_JBHYJH010000343.1 coordinate 1,221, forward strand.
CCGCGCATCGTGAAGGCCGTCGAGGCGCAGGTCACCGGCGACCCCTCGGACCCGAAGACCGACGTCGGCCCGCTCGTCGACGAGAGCGCGGCCAAGCGCGTGGAGTCCTGGGTCGACGAGGCCGTCAAGGCGGGCGCCCAGCTGCTCACCGGCGGCAAGCGCGACGGCGCCGCGTACGCGCCGACCGTCCTCGCTGACGTGCCCGCCGACACCACCCTCGCCTGCGAGGAGGTCTTCGGCCCGGTGCTCACGATCAAGAAGGTGGACGGCGAGCAGGCCGCCTTCGACGCCGTGAACGACTCCAAGTACGGCCTCCAGGCGGGCGTGTTCACGCACGACCTGCAGGTCGCCTTCCGCGCCCACCGCGCCCTCGAGGTCGGCGGCGTCGTCATCGGCGACGCGCCCTCGTACCGCGCGGACCAGATGCCGTACGGCGGTGTGAAGCAGTCCGGCGTCGGCCGCGAGGGCGTCCGCTACGCGATGGACGACTACACGTACGAGCGCGTCATGGTCCTCACGGGCCTGGAGCTGTAGCACCACCCGACGCCAGTACCACCCGACGCCGAACGGCCGGAGCCCGCTGTGCGGGGGCTCCGGCCGTTCCGCTGTGTGCGGCGGTTCAGAAGACCAGCCACTTGGCGAGGAACCAGACGACGACGCCCAAGGGCCCCCACACGAGCAGACAGCCGCACCCGACGAACGCGCCGTCCAGCCAGTTGCCCTGCCCCGACGACCGCGACAGGCGGTCCCGTTCCCGCTTGCGCTCGCTCTTGCGCTGCCGCCGCTCGCGGTCCCGGTCGTACCGCCGGATGCCGTCGGCCACCGCTCGCTCGTACTCGCGCCGTTCGCGCCTGTCCACCTCGAGCCCCTTCGCCGTCGCGCCCCCGTCCCGTGGGCCGCCGCATCGTAGCCAGGTACATGATCACTGCGCCAGGGCTGGTGACCATGCCCGGAATCGGGTACCAACGATCCAGTAGCACCGGTGAGTAACCAACCGGGCCCCTACCCCCGACTCGCGGCGAGGTGAGCCTCATGTCCGCACCAACCACCCCACCCCCTTCCCGGCCGTCCGTCACGGAGCGCGAGGCGCGGCAGGTCGCCGAGGCCGCCCGTGAGCAGGACTGGCGCAAGCCGAGCTTCGCCAAGGAGCTCTTCCTCGGCCGCTTCCGGCTCGATCTGATCCATCCGCATCCGCTGCCCGCCGACGAGGACGCCGAGCGGGGTGAGGAGTTCCTCGCCAAGCTGCGCGACTTCTGCGAGACGGAGATCGACGGCGCGCGCGTCGAGCGGGAGGCCCTGATCCCGGACGAGGTGGTCAATGGCCTCAAGGAGCTCGGCGCCTTCGGCATGAAGATCGACACGAAGTACGGGGGGCTCGGTCTCACCCAGGTCTACTACAACAAGGCGCTCGCGCTCGTCGGCTCCGCCTGCCCCTCCCTCGGCGCCCTGCTGTCCGCGCATCAGTCGATCGGCGTACCGCAGCCGCTGAAGCTGTTCGGCACCCAGGAGCAGAAGGACACGTTCCTGCCGCGCTGCGCCCGTACGGACATCTCCGCGTTCCTGCTCACCGAGCCGGACGTCGGCTCCGACCCGGCGCGCCTGGCCACGTCCGCGGTGCCGGACGGCGACGACTACGTGCTGGACGGCGTGAAGCTGTGGACCACCAACGGCGTCGTCGCCGACCTGCTCGTGGTCATGGCGCGGGTGCCGAAGTCCGACGGGCACAAGGGCGGCATCACGGCGTTCGTGGTCGAGGCCGCGTCCGAGGGCGTCACGGTGGAGCACCGCAACGCCTTCATGGGCCTGCGCGGCCTGGAGAACGGCGTCACCCGCTTCCACCGGGTCCGGGTCCCCGCCGCCCACCGCATCGGCCCCGAGGGCGCGGGCCTGAAGATCGCGCTCACCACCCTCAACACGGGCCGGCTCTCGCTGCCCGCGATGTGCGTCGGCGCGGGCAAGTGGTGTCTGAAGATCGCCCGCGAGTGGTCGGCCGCCCGCGAGCAGTGGGGCAAGCCCGTGGCGTACCACGAGGCCGTCGGCGCGAAGATCTCCTTCATCGCGGCGACCACCTTCGCCCTGGAGGCCGTGCTCGACCTGTCGTCGCAGATGGCCGACGAGGACCGCAACGACATCCGCATCGAGGCCGCCCTCGCCAAGCTGTACGGCTCCGAGATGGCCTGCCTCATGGCCGACGAGCTCGTCCAGATCCGCGGCGGCCGCGGCTTCGAGACCGCCGAGTCCCTCAGAGCCCGCGGCGAACGCGCGGTGCCCGCCGAGCAGATCCTGCGCGACCTGCGCATCAACCGCATCTTCGAGGGCTCGACGGAGATCATGCACCTGCTGATCGCCCGCGAGGCCGTCGACGCCCATCTGAAGGTGGCGGGCGATCTGATCGACCCGGACAAGTCCCTTTCGGACAAGGCGCGGGCCGGGGCCGCGGCCGGTGCCTTCTACGCCCGCTGGCTGCCGAAGCTGGTGGCGGGGGCCGGACAGCTGCCGCGCTCGTACGCCGAGTTCCACCCGGCGGGCCACCCCGATCTGTCGGGGCACCTCCGGTACGTCGAGCGCGCGGCCCGGCGCCTGGCCCGCTCCACGTTCTACGGGATGTCGCGCTGGCAGGGCCGCATGGAGACCAAGCAGGGCTTCCTGGGGCGGGTCGTCGACATCGGCGCGGAGCTGTTCGCGATGAGCGCGGCGTGCGTGCGGGCCGAGCTGCTGCGCTCCACCGAGGACCACGGGCGGGCCGCCTACCAGCTGGCCGACGCGTTCTGCCGGCAGGCACGCATCCGTGTCGACGAGCTCTTCGGGCGGCTGTGGACCAACACGGACGACGTGGACCGTCGGGTCGTGAAGGGGGTGCTGTCCGGGACGTACGCCTGGCTGGAACAAGGCGTCGTCGACCCCAGCGGCGACGGCCCGTGGATCGCCGACGCGACCCCCGGCCCGAGCGCCCACGAGAACGTCCACCGCCCGATCCGCTGAGGCCGGGCCCGGCTGGGGGCTCCGCCCCAGACCCCGCTCCTCAAACGCCGGAGGGGCTTGAATTCTCGCC
>NZ_JBHYJH010000344.1:0-4256 GCF_042740445.1 Streptomyces sp. NPDC059003
GGTCTGGGGCGACAGCCCCAGAAAGGGCGGGTGGGTGGGGAAAAGGGGGTCTGGGGGCGGAGCCCCCAGGGGTCAGGGGGACGTTGGCTCTGTGGGGCGGCGGACCAAGTACGCCGCTGCGGCGCCCGCCGCGAACAGGGCGAGCACCGAGACGCCGGCGGCCAGCCACGTCGCCCCGAGCCACTGCCCCCCGAAGTACCCGAGCCCCACGCTGTACGCGGCCCAGGCCACACCGGCAACCGCGGACCAGGGAAGGAAGTCCCGCACCCGCCGGTGCGCGGCCCCCGCGCCGAGGGAGACGATGGACCGCCCCGCAGGCGCGAAGCGGGCGATGACGACGAGCGCACCGCCCCCGCGCGAGAGAGCCGCACCGAGACGTTCCTGCGCGTTCGTGAGGCGCCGCGAACGGGCGATGGCCCGGTCGAGCCGCTCGCCGCCGCGCCAGGCCACGCGGAAGGCGACGAGGTCACCGAGCACGGAGGCCGTCGCGGCGCAGAGCATCAGGAGCAGGATGTCCGGCACGTCGTGCGGCACTCGCCCGGTCCCGGTGCCCGCCGCCGCGGCGGCCGTGGCCGCCGTGATGACGAGCACCCCGCTCGGCAGCAGCGGCAGGAAGACGTCGAACAGGACGGAGAGTGCCACGACCGCGTAGATCCATGGGCTGCCGGTCAGCGCCCCCACACTCTCCAACACCGAAACTCCCCGTGACTCCCCGGTCGGCAACACATCGCCGCGATGTGGCGGGGACGGCGGTTGGCGGCCTGATGACAGCTGTACAGCGTACGCCGCACGGTCGCCCGTAGATCCACGGGGGGCTCAGATGTTCGCTACGTCACGTTCACGTGGGGGTCGCTTCGTTCATCCGGCGGGCTCGCGCGCCGCGGCGTACGGTGGTGACGGCCCGTACGAACGGTGACAGAGCGCCCCAAAGGGGTGCTGACCTGGTGATACGAGGAGCTTGGCCATGGTGCCACTAGCACTGACCTCGGCCGTGGCGGCGGCTGTGCTCGCCGCGGGCGGAACCAGTGGCGGAACGGACTGCGTGGAGGTCCGCGCGGAGGGCCGGTTCGCGCCGCCGACGGCCTTCGTGCCGTCGTCCGCGATCACGTACGACCAGAAGCTCGTGCCCGCCGCGTCCTGGATCGAGGTGACGCAGCGCAGCGACCCGGCCGGCACGCGCGTGAGCCTGCGCGTGAAGGGCCTGGAGCCCGGCCACGCGTACGGCGTGCACGTGCACCAGAAGCCCTGCGGCGCGGACCCGGCCGCGGCCGGCGGCCACTACCAGAACAAGCCGTCCACCGACCCGGGCGACGTCGATCCGGCCAACGAAGTGTGGCTGGACTTCACCGCGCGGGCGGACGGTTCCGGCAAGGCGTCCGCGCACCACGACTGGGGCTTCCGGCGCGGTGAGGCGGCGTCCGTCGTGCTGCACCGCGAACAGGGCGGCGCCGGGGACCGGCTCGCGTGCTTCAGCGTGCCGTTCGCCCCGCCACCGGGAGCGTAGGCGCCGCACGGACGCACAGGACGGCGCCCCCTCCCCGTACCGATGAACGGGTACGGGGAGAGGGCGCCGGTGTGCGTGCGGGTGGGGCTCAGGCCGCGATGGGGGCGCGGCCGTTGTCGTCGGCGTCCGCCGCCTTCTGGCCGCGCTCGCCGCGCGCCGCCGCGATGAGGCGGTCGACGCTGAACGCGCCGGCGCCGGTGAAGACCAGGAGCAGCATGGCCCAGCAGAACATGGCCGAGGCCTCGCCGCCGTTCTGTATCGGCCACAGCTCCTCCGGCTGGTGGACCTTGAAGTAGGCGTAGGCCATCGAGCCGGACGAGACGAACGCCGCGGCGCGGGTGCCGAGGCCGAGCAGGACGAGGACGCCGCCGACGAGCTGGATGGCGGCCGCGTACCAGCCCGGCCAGGTGCCCGCGTCGACGGTGGCACCGTTGCCGTCCGTGCCGCCGAACGCTCCGAAGAGCGAGGAAGCGCCGTGGCAGAAGAAGAGCAGGCCGACGACGATGCGGAAGAGGCCGAGGACGTAGGGCTGGGCGCTGTTCAGACGCTCAGTCATGGTGGGGGACTCCTTCGGTCTTGTTCGGTTTGGGGACGTGAACCGATCGAGACGCCAAGATTAGGTGCGCCTAACTAGTACTTGCAACTTCAACATCTGAGTGTTTCGTGAGAATCCCCTGTATCCGGCCGTCCCGTCCACCCCGGGGTGCACGGGGTTCGGCTGGATCCGCCGTTGCCTCCGCTGTTTCCTCCGTGCTCGCTATCGTGGCGCTGGTCTGGACCAAGTGGGGAGCCTCTTTCAGGCCGCGCAACGCCGCCCGCGCCACCGCGTCCGCGTCCGAAAGCGTCACCGAGTCCACCCCCGGCCGCGCCCCCGCCGCCGTCACCCAGTGCACCCCCTCCGTCGGCACCCCGAACGCGAACCGCCGCGGATGCGGGCGCCCGGCGCGGTCGACCACGCGGTAGGGCCGTGGCGTCACGTCGAGGCCGCCCGTCTCATGGCCGTCGACGGTGTGGGCGCGGCACCGGCCCCGCCGCAGCAGCCGTGCGAGCAACTCGTCGCCGGTGCGCCGCACGTCCGGCTCGGGCAGCCGCGCCTCGACGAGCGTCGTCACCCGCACCGCGGAGCCCGGTATGTCCGGCGAGTACGCCTGGAACGCCCCGGCCGCCGCCCGCACCTGGAGGCGCGGGCCGAGCACCTCCACCACGCCCGCCTCGATGAGCGCCGTCAGCTCCTCTATGCGCCGCCGCGGCGGGCCGATCGACAGGAAGGCGTTGAGCGGCGTGTACCAGCCGTCGAGGTGGTCGCGGCGCGACGCGCCCGCGATGCCGCCGTGGTCGACGACGAGACGCAGCTCGTTGCGCAGGTCGCGCAGCACGTCGAGCGCCGCCTTCAGCGGGCCCGCGACATTCCCGAGCGCGGCCTGCGCGGCGTCCGCCCGCAGCCGGCCGAGCAGCCAGGCGCGGAAGTCCCGCGGCGAGCGGAAGGCGCGCCCCGCGCAGGGCCGCGCGAGCCGCTCCCAGGACCACCGGTCGGCGTCGGCGACCCCGAACCCGTCCAGGAGTAAGGACTCTTGGGGCGAACCGTGGGGAACGTCGAGAAAGTGACGGCGAAAGGGCCGGGCCCGCTCCGGTCTGCCGCGGGCGCTCAGCAGCGCCGCGTAGTAGACCGTCTCCACCTCCTTCGCCACCAACGGCCAGACCTCGGCCAGGAAGTCGGGCGCGTCCCCGCTGTCCGCGCGCTTGCGGAAGCGGGCGATCACGTCGGAGGTGAGCACGGCGGGCTCGTGCCGCCCGTACGGGCCCTTCGCGTTGTCGCCGCGCGCCTGGTACGGCACCCCGCGGCGCGAACCGGCGTACAGCCGCGGCTCGTTGCCCGACGCCGCGTAGCGCAGGCGGCCGTGCCCGTCGCGTACGAAGCGGCCGCCGCGGCCCTCGGTGAGCAGGGCCACGTGGTCGAAGAAGTTCAGGCCGAGCCCGCGAAGGAGGACCGGCTCGCGGGGTGCGACGGGCGTGAGGTCCACGTCGGCCGGGTTGGCGGGCGGGATGTGGCGCAGGCCGTGCCGTGCGGCGTGCTCCGCGAGGCGTCCCGCGGGCCGCTCGGGCGCGGCGGGCAGATGGCCCTGGGCGAGGACGACGGCCGAAAGGCCCGTCAGGGTGCGGGAGTTGTCGAGTACGAGGGTCTGGCGGCCGTCGGCGGTGTCCCTGAGGTCGACCGCCCGGGCCGCGTGCGTCTCGACGCGTACGGTGTCCGGCGCGGTGTGCACCGTCTTTGCGAAGACCCACTCCAGATAGCGGCCGTAGTCGGCGCGCGTCGGGTAGTCGTCGGGGCCGAGCCCGGGCAGGTGGCCGCGGGCCGCCCACTCGTACAGGCTCGGCCCCGGCCGCACCGGGCCCGCGCAGTCCACGCTCGCGTCGGTGAACAGGGTCACCTGGGAGGCCACCGTGTTCATCAGGAGCTCGGGCGCCTGGTCCGTGCGCCACACCTGGCCGGGGCCCGGCGGGGCGGGGTCGACGACGTGCACCGTCAAGGGCGTTGCCGGTGTGAGGAGTTCGGGGGCCGAGGCGCAGAGGCGCTCCAGGACGCTGGTGCCGCGGGGGCCCGCCCCCACGATGGCCAGGGCGACGGTGGGCAACAAACGGGGCTCCCTTGACGGAGGGGGTGGGGGAAGCGGACGGTGCGCTTCATCATGCCGTCGCGGGGCGCCCCAGTCCCGCCCCTTTCCCGAAACCAGGGGCTGCCGCCCCTGGACCC
>NZ_JBHYJH010000345.1:0-4232 GCF_042740445.1 Streptomyces sp. NPDC059003
GGGCTTCACTTCCTCGACGGCCTCAGCCGAGACGATCACGTCTGTCACAGGGTGTCACTTCCTGTTCGAAGATCCACCGTTGACCGTACAGACCCTTTACCGAACCCGGAGCGGTTCACTGCCAGTGGGGGAGGGCTTGGTCGAGGTGGCCGTGGCGGAGGAGGGTTTCGGCGAGCCGGGCGTGGGTGAGGGTGGTGGCGCGGTGTTCGGCTTCGGTGCGGGTGCGCAGTGACGCGGTCAGAGGGCGGATGGTGCCGGGAGTGTCGCCGAGGGTCTGGGCGCGCTGGTAGTGCAGGGCGCCGACCGGGTAAGTTGGTGAATGGGCCGGGCGGGGTGGCGGCGGTCTGTGGGTGGAGGCGTTCGGCCCGTTTGAGAGCCGCGAGGGCGGCGTGGCGGTCGTGGTGGGCCTGGATGGCCGCGAGGTGGGCGTGTGCGTATGCCTGGACTTCGGGTGGGGCGTGGCGGGCGTGCTCGACCGCGCGCTCGGTCAAGGTGAGGATGGCGGGGGCGTGGTGGCCCAGATCGTGGGCGTGGGTGGCCATGGTGGGCAGCACGATCGCCAGGGTGGCGCGGTCGCCTGAGGTGGCGGCGAGGTGGGCGGCGGTGTGATGGTAGTGCTGGGCTGTGGCGTTGTGGCCGCTGTCGGCGCACATGGTGGCGAGTAGCAGTGTCAACTGGGCGGTGGTGCAGAGGAGTTCGTGGTGCACGCTGTCGGTGGCGGGGGTACCCAGCCAGGGGATGGCGGTGTGGGCGAGGTAGGCGGCCAGCGGGGCGCGGCCGGGGCGGCCACCGTGCTGGGCAGCGGCATCCGCGAACACACCGGCCATGGAGCATAGTTGGGCAACTTCCGGTTGCTTGACCCGGCCGGTTCCCCCGCTGGCCCGTGATAGCCGCGGTGGCGGGGGCCCTGGGGTGGATGGGCAGAGGGGGGACAAGGGCGGCCAGACTGAAGACTGCGGTGCCGAAGAGGTGGCGCCGGTCGGGGTCGAGTTCGGTGTGGGTGAGGTGGATGAGGCGGCGTACGGGATCCCGTTCCTCGACGAGGTTCATCACGGTGGCGGGGGCGTCGGTGGGCCCGGCGTCCCGCGCGGTGATGCTCCTGCCCAGCTTCCGCGACAGTGTCTCCAGCAGGATGGCGGCTGTGTGGGGGGGCCGGGGGCGCGTGCCGGCCAGCCAGCGGGCTACCGATGTGTGATCACACGCCACCGGCTGGCCGTGTGCGGTAGCCATTTTCCCTACCGCGCGGGCGAGTTCGGCCCGGCTCCACTCGGCGGTTTCCAGCAGGTCATGCAGGCGGTCGTTGGGTATGTGGGGCATGACCCCTTCCTTTCCGCGCGGTTCCGGCCGGCTGCGACCCGGCCGGGGGTGGTTTCACAAGCGCGCAAGGTTGCGTGGTGTGCCCAGCACCCGCCGCTTCGAGCATCTGTGCGGCCTTGGCCTGAGGTGGTGCACTGCCTGTACCCGGCGACGTCCACGCCGCACCGTCAGTGGGACAGGTCCCAGGCGCCATTCCGCTATGCGCTCTATCCCGCCGTGTGCCTGGTGAAGGGAATCCGTGCTCATGACACTCGTTAATCGATCTCGGCCTGCCTACCCCGCCACCCCACCGGACTCCGGTGCGTTGCCGCCCCACCCGTCAACTGCGCGCCGGGGCGGTGCCCGTGGGTGGCAGCGCACCGGTGAGTGTGCAAACGATGATCACCACCAACACCGCGGATGTGGACGCCACGCTGCGGCAGATCGCCGAGGTGACCGCCGCCGGCTGCGACATCGTCCGCGTCGCCGTCCCCTCCCAGGACGACGCCGCGGCCCTGCCCGGCATCGTGGCCCGGTCCCGGTGATCGCCGACATCCACTCCCAGCCCCGCTACGTCCTCGCCGCCCTGGAGGCGTGCTGCGCCGCGGTGCGGGTGAACCCCGGCAATATCAAGAAGTTCGACGACCGTGTCGCAGAGATCGCTAAGGCCGCCACCGTCGCCGGGGTGCCGGTCCGTATCGGCGTCAACGCGGGCTCTCTGGACGCACGCCTGCTCGCCAAGCACGGCGCCGCGACGCCCGAGGCTCTGGTGGAGTCCGCGCTGTGGGAGTGCTCGCTGTTCGAGGAACACGGCTTCACCGACATCAAGATCGCGGTCAAGCACCACGACCCGCTCACCATGATCGCCGCAAACCGGCTCCTCGCTAGGCGCTGCGACTACCCGCTGCACCTGGGTGTCACCGAGGCCGGTCCGGCCTTCCAGGGCGCGATCAAATCCGCGGTCGCCTTCGGTATCCTTCTGGCCGAGGGGATCGGGGACACGATCCGTGTCTCCCTTTCGGCTGACCCGGTCGAGCAGGTCAAGGCCGGCTGCCACATCCTTGCTTCCCTCGGCCTGCGCCCGCGCAAGCTGGAGATCGTCTCCTGCCCCGGATGCGGGCGTCTCCAGGTCGATATTCACAAGCTCGCCGCCCAGGTCGAGGCCGCCTTCGACGGGTTCCCTCACCCTTTGCGGATCGCGGTGATGGGGTGCGTCGTCAATGGGCCCGGTGAATCCCGCGAGGCCGACCTCGGCGTGTCCTGCGGCAATGGAAAAGGCCAGATCTTCCGGAAGGGCACCGTCATCAAGACCGTCCCCGAATCTCGCATCGTCGAGGCTCTCCTTGACGAGGCCCTGGTCGTGACGAGCCTTGTCGAGCCGCCAGCGTATGCCGAGGGAGGTGAACATTCGTGACATCCACCGTTCCCGCCCGGTCTGTCCCCAGCCCGTTGGACCTTGAGGGCCTGCGCCGTGACGTCGACGCTGTGCTGCACCAGTTCCTGCACAGGAAAGCTGTTTGGGCCTCGGCCCACAACCTCGCTGTGCCGGCCGCCCACGTGCTGGAGCAGTTCCTGTCGGCCGGAGGAAAGCGTCTGCGGCCGGCGCTGTGCGTGCTCGGCTGGCAGGCGGCCACCGGTACCCCGCCGCCTCGAGAAGTGGTGAGGGTGGCGGCGAGTCTGGAGATGTTCCACGCCTTCTGCCTCATCCACGACGACAGTGCCACCCGGCGCGGCGCTGCGACCGTCCACTGCACCCTCGCCGACCGCCACGCGGCACACCGTTCGGGCCCGGTCGCCGAGCGCCTGGGTGCATCCTGCGCGATCCTTGTCGGTGACCAGGCCCTGACCTGGGCTGATGAGCTTCTGTACACCGCAGGACTCACCACCCGCCAGCTCACCGCCGTCCTCCCCGTCGTACACGCCATGCGCACCGAGGTGATCTATGGCCAGTACCTGGACGTCACCGCCACCGGAACCCCAACCTCCGATCTGGACCGGGCGCTGGCGATCATCCGCTACAAGACCGCCACCTACACGATCGAGCGGCCGCTGCATATCGGTGCCACTCTCGGCGGCGCCCCGGCACCGCTGCTGCGCGAGCTCTCCGCCTACGCCCTGCCGTTGGGCGAAGCGTTTCAGCTGCGCGACGACCTGCTCGGTGTCTTCGGTGCCCCGAAGGTGACCGGCAAGTCCCGCTTGGAAGACCTGCGCGAGGGCAAGCACATGTGCTGGCCGCCCTCGCCCTGCGTCCCCCGCCCACACCGGCGTCCTGCGCCGCCTGATCGGCAACCCACACCTCACCGAGGCGGAAGCCTCCCAGGTCCGCAACATCCTCACCGTCACCGGCGCCCGCGCCCACACCGAGGTGATGATCCGCGAGCGGCGCGCCCAGGTTCTTGGGCTGCTCACTTCCCCGCACGCCATCCACCCCGAGGCCCAACATGCCCTTCGTCAGCTGGCCGAGACCGCGATGAGGAGGACCTCATGAACAGTCCTTCGGCCTCCGGCCGGCGGGTGCTGCTTGCCTCACCGCGGGGCTACTGTGCCGGCGTGGTCCGCGCGATCGCCGCCGTGGAGAAGGCACTTGAGATCTACGGTCCGCCTGTCTACGTCCGTCACGAGATCGTCCACAACACACAGGTAGTCAAGACGCTGGAGACGAAGGGGGCCATCTTCGTCGAGGACACGGTCCAGGTTCCCGAGGGTGCAGTCGTCGTGTTCTCGGCACACGGAGTGGCCCCGGCAGTGCGTGATGAGGCCGCCGCACGCAACCTCACCACGATCGACGCGACCTGCCCCCTGGTCACCAAGGAAGCCGCCCGCTACGCCGAACTGGACTACGACATCCTACTGATCGGCCACGAGGGCCACGAGGAAGTCATCGGCACCTTGGGCGAGGCCCCCGAGCACATCACGCTGGTCGACGGCCCCGAGGA
>NZ_JBHYJH010000346.1:0-4227 GCF_042740445.1 Streptomyces sp. NPDC059003
ACCCCCCTTTTATCCGGCGCTTCGCGCCTCGTCCTCAAACGCCGGACGGGCTGAAATTTTCAGCCCGTCCGGTGTTTGAGGGAAAGGGGTGGGTCTAGACGGCGGCCTTCTTCAGGCGGCGGCGTTCGCGTTCCGACAAGCCGCCCCAGATACCGAAACGCTCATCGTTCGCAAGTGCGTACTCAAGGCACTCGGAGCGGACCTCGCAGGCAAGGCAGACCTTCTTGGCCTCGCGCGTGGAGCCGCCCTTCTCGGGGAAGAAGGACTCGGGGTCGGTCTGGGCGCACAGCGCGCGCTCCTGCCAGCCGATTTCGTCGTCCGCGTCCTCGACCAGCAGTTCCTGAACCAGCTCGGTCATGTGCGCCCCTCGTCTGTCTTCGCGTCCCCGTGGTGCTGCCGTTACCGGTTTCGGCTGAACGACACGAGTGAAATTACAAGTGTGCCGATCCGGGCCAGTCAAGCCGAGATCTGCTATTGAGCCCCTTATTCACTCTGCGGAACCAAGGCTTTGCGGAAAGTGTTCAAATCCGCCTAAACCATGACACCCGTCGAAGGCCCGTCCGACACCCGTCACGCCGCGTCCCTTCACCGTCAGGGACGCCACGGCTCTCGCTCCCGTTGCGGCTGATCCACTGAAGCGAACCGGATCACACGCGGATCGCGGGATCACCACGGCGGCCGAGCGCCGGCTGACGCGCCGTTCCGAGCGCCGGTTGGTGCGCCATGTGTCCTGCGGGGCACCTGCACAAACCTTTCGCCGGACAGAAGAACCGGATGAGGTGAAACATTGCCCACATAGCGGACAGTGAGTTGACATCGAAGGTGTAAGCCGCTGTCCTGGTGGGCATGCTCGCGAACTTGGCGCTTTCCGTGACCCGCACCAGCGGGTCTTCCGGTGCTGCCCCCGCGCGCTGTCGCTGTACCTGTGCGTGTCCCCCCTGTTCCAGCTGTTGAGCCGTCCCGCCTCCAGCTGTTGAGCCGCTGACCGCCGCACAACGCTCCGTTTCGCACTGCTCCGCACTGTTTTCGCACTGTTCCGCACTGCTTTCCCGCGTTTCGCCGCTCCGCCGCTCCGCCGCTCCTTCCGCTTTTTCGCCGCGACACCCCAGCACTCTTCACGTTGAGGAACCACCGCACCATGAACAGCGACAGCGACCTCCAGATCGCCGGGGACATCCTCGAAGTCCCGCACCTGCTGCAGCCCGCCCGCGAGCACCCCGCCACCGTCGCGGAGTTCGTCGGCCTCGCCCGCGCCATCGCCGCCGACCGCGACCAGTGGGCCCACCTCGTCCAGTACGACGCCACCAGCCGCTGGTACCACCGCCTGCGCACGGGTCCCGGCTACGAGGTGTGGCTGCTCTCCTGGGTGCCCGGACAGGGCAGCGGCAGCCACGACCACGGCCGCTCCTCCGGCGTACTCACGCTCCTCGAAGGGGAGTTGACCGAGCACACCCAGCGCGGCACGCGCGCCCTCACCGCCGGCGCGCAGCGCGTCTTCGCCCCCGGCTACGTCCACGAGGTCGTCAACGACTCCCTGGAACCCGCCGTGAGCCTGCACGTCTACTACCCCGGCCTGACCGACATGCCCATGCACGCCGCCGCCCAGTGCGCGTCGGCCACTTCGGCCGAGAAGACCGCCGGGAACACCGGGGATGCCGTAACCGCCTGACACGATGTCGTACCCGCCTGCGATGCTGGGCACATGCGCATTGTGGTTCTGGCCGGCGGCATCGGCGGCGCCCGTTTCCTCCGCGGACTCAAGAAGGCCGCGCCCGACGCGGCGATCACGGTCATCGGCAACACCGGTGACGACATCCACCTGTTCGGCCTGAAGGTCTGCCCCGACCTGGACACGGTGATGTACACGCTCGGGGGCGGGATCAACGAGGAGCAGGGCTGGGGACGTACGGACGAGACGTTCAAGGTCAAGGAGGAGCTCGCGGCGTACGGCGTCGGACCCGAGTGGTTCGGGCTCGGCGACCGCGACTTCGCCACGCACATCGTGCGGACGCAGATGCTCGCCGCCGGATATCCGCTCAGCGCCGTCACGGAGGCCCTGTGCGAGCGCTGGCAGCCCGGCGTGCGGCTCATCCCCATGTCGGACGACCGCGTCGAGACGCACGTCGCGGTCGAGGTCGACGGGGAGCGCAAGGCCGTGCACTTCCAGGAGTACTGGGTGCGCCTGCGCGCCTCCGTCGACGCGCACGCGATCGTGCCCGTCGGCGCCGAGCAGGCCAAGCCCGCGCCCGGCGTCCTCGAAGCCATCGCCGAGGCCGACGTCGTCCTCTTCCCGCCCTCCAACCCCGTGGTCAGCGTCGGCACGATCCTCGCCGTGCCGGGCATACGGGAAGCCATCGCCGAAGCCGGTGTCCCCGTGGTGGGCCTGTCCCCCATCGTCGGGGACGCGCCCGTGCGCGGCATGGCCGACAAGGTCCTGGCCGCCGTCGGCGTGGAGTCGACGGCCGCCGCGGTCGCCGAGCACTACGGCAGCGGGCTCCTCGACGGCTGGCTCGTCGACACCGTGGACGCCGGCACCGTGGAGCGGGTGGAGACCGCGGGCATCCGGTGCCGGGCGATCCCGCTGATGATGACGGACGAGGACGCCGCCGCGGAGATGGCTCGCGAGGCGCTCGCCCTCGCCGAGGAGGTGCGCGCGGCGTGACCGTCGGCCCTGGCTCTCCTGTGCCTTCCGGCTCTCCAGCTTCTTCGGGTTCTTCAGCTTCTTCGGGTTCTCCGGGTTCTTCGGGTTCTTCGGGTTCTTCGGGTTCTCCGGGTTCTCCGGGTTCTCCGGCGTTCCGGGTGTGGGCCGTTCCCGGGCTGCCCGAGGTCCGGCGCGGTGACGACCTCGCGAAGCTCATCGCCGCCGCCGAGCCCGGCCTCGCCGACGGGGACGTCGTGCTCGTCACCTCGAAGATCGTCAGCAAGGCCGAGGGGCGCGTCGTCGCGGCGGACGACCGCGAGGCCGCCATCGACGCCGAGACGGTACGAGTGGTGGCGCGCCGCGGCACCCTCCGCATCGTCGAGAACCGGCAGGGCCTCGTCATGGCCGCCGCCGGCGTCGACGCCTCCAACACCCCTTCCGGGACCATCCTGTTGCTGCCCGAGGACCCCGACGCCTCCGCGCGCGCCGTCCGTGACGGGCTGCGCGCCGCGCTCGGCGTCGACGTCGGTGTCGTCGTCACCGACACCTTCGGGCGCCCCTGGCGCCAGGGCCTCACCGACGTCGCCATCGGCGCCGCGGGAGTGCGGGTCCTGGACGATCTGCGGGGCGGCGTGGACGCGTACGGCAATCCGCTGGTCGCCACCGTCGTCGCCACCGCCGACGAGCTGGCCGCCGCCGGTGACCTCGTCAAGGGGAAGGCCGGGGGGCTGCCGGTGGCGGTGGTGCGGGGACTGCCGCACGTCGTGCGGGCGGAGGGCGGCTCGGGCAGCTCGGGTGGCGTGGACGGCGTCGACTCCGGGGCGCGGGCGCTCGTGCGGGACGCTCGTGACGACATGTTCCGGCTCGGTACGTCCGAGGCCGTACGGGAAGCGGTGACGCTGCGGCGTACGGTGCGGGAGTTCACCGACGAGCCCGTCGACCCCGGGGCCGTGCGGCGGGCCGTCGCCGCCGCCGTCACCGCGCCCGCGCCCCATCACACGACGCCCTGGCGGTTCGTCCTCCTGGAGTCGGCGGAGTCCCGGGTGCGGTTGCTCGACGCCATGCGGGACGCGTGGGTCGCCGACCTGCGCCGTGACGGGAAGTCCGAGGAGTCCATCGCGCGGCGGGTGCGGCGCGGGGACGTGCTGCGGAACGCGCCCTACCTGGTCGTGCCCTGCCTCGTCGCGGACGGGGCGCACCACTACGGGGACGCGCGGCGGGACGGGGCCGAGCGGGAGATGTTCGTCGTCGCCGCGGGGGCCGGGGTGCAGAACTTCCTCGTGGCGCTTGCCGGGGAGCGGCTCGGGTCCGCGTGGGTGTCTTCGACGATGTTCTGCCGGGATGTCGTGCGGGATGTTCTTGGGCTGCCGCGGGAGTGGGAGCCTATGGGGGCCGTTGCCGTGGGGCATGCGAGTTCGCCTCCGGCGGGGCGGGTGGGGCGGGCTGCTGAGGAGTTCTTGGTGGTGCGGTAGGGGGGTTGCGGGGGTTCCTCGCGGGGGCGCCCCTGACCCGCCCCTTCCCGAACCAGGGGGGCTCCGCCCCCCTGGACCCCCCTTTTATCCGGCGCTTCGCGCCTCGTCCTCAAA
>NZ_JBHYJH010000347.1:0-4220 GCF_042740445.1 Streptomyces sp. NPDC059003
GGGGGGGGGGTGGGGGGGGGGGGGGGGGGGGGGGGGGGGGGGGGGGGGGGGGGGGCGGCCGCGGCCGGGCAGGGGGCCTGGACGGCGGGCGGGAGCGCGAAGAGCCCCGGCCTGGCGGGATGCTGTTGGCTAATTCCGCCCTGCTGGATCTCATCCAGCAGGGCGGAGTGCTGCGAGGTGGGAGGTGCGGGTGCGGGCCAGAACCGGATGAGGTTCATGCCGGCAGCGGTCAGTTCCTGTTGCAGGCTTGTCTTGGCCAGGCCCTGGTAGCGAGAGCGCCGGGCTCGCAGGGCGCCAGTGGCCTGGGCGATGGTGCCCTCAATCCCGGAGCGGTGCTGGTAGCGGCGTTGCCATTCGGGTGTGGCCTGCTCGGCGCGGGCCTGTCGGAGGGCTTCGTGTTCGTCGCGGGGCCGCAGGGTGATCCAGCGTCCGTGCGGCGAGCGTGTGCATCGTTCGCGGACCGTGCAAGGCTGGCAGTCGCGACGGGCGAACTTGGCTCTGACCACGGGGGTGCCGCGCTGGCTGACATCGTTGCGCCAGACCGCGTTGGTCCGGCCGCCAGGGCAGGAGACCTGATTGTTGTCCCAGTCCACGGTGAAGTCGGTGGCGGTGACGGCTCCGTCGGCGGCCGTCTGCCAGCCGGTGTTGCCCGTCACCGGGCCCACCAGTTCGATGCTGTGGTCGGTGCGGGCGTCGACGATGTGCCGGGCATCGACGTAGCCGGAGTCGACCAGGTGGACACCGGGCAGCAGATCGCGGGCGGCCAGCCCGGCGTGCACGACCGGTGTCATCGCGGTATCGGGAACGGTGGCCACCGTGGTGGCGACATGCGTGATCAGGTGCGGGGCGTCCGGCTCGCAGGTCTCGGTCAGATGAACCTTGTAACCACTCCAGCAGGTGTTGCCTTTGACGCCGACCCTGGACTGGAGGTCATACGGAGTGATCAGTCTGGACGCCCCCGACGGCCGCTCTTTTGGGTCCCGGAGCCGGACCACCCCCTCGACGACGAAGAACTCCTGCACCCAGACCTTCCGCAGAATCTCCACCGCCTCAAGCGCGCGCACCCCGGCGGGGGCCGTGGCGCCGAAGACCGCCTCCAGCAGCCGCACCCCGTCGACACCGACCTGGCCGGTCCACTCCGCCCGGGCCGACTTGCTCTGCGGCAACTTCTGGTCTTCGATCCGGGTTCCGTACCGGTCAAACCACTCGGTGTCCGCGCGGTCCGACAGCCATGGCCCGGCGGCTTGCGCGACCGCGTCGAGGGCCGCCCGCAAGGTCTCGGCGACCAGTTCCAGCCGGTTCAGATCGCGGGTCGCGGCCAGGACGTGCGTGGAGTCGGTGCGCTGACGTCCCCCGGACCGCAGCAGTCCCGCGGTCTTCGCCGCGTTCAGCACCACCTCCAGCACCCGCTGTTCTCCCGAACCGCCCGACAGGCGGGACCGGAACTCGCTGAGCACCGAGAAGTCGAACCCCGTGTCAGCAAGGTCCAGCCCGAGCGCGTACTTCCAGTCGATACGGGCCCGCACCGCATGCGCTGCCTGCCGGTCAGTCAGCCCCTCCGCGAACTGCAACACCGACACCAGAGCAAGCCGAGCAGGAGAAAACGCCGGCCGGCCCCGCACCCCGAACAGCTCCACGAAGTCACCGTCGGCGAACACCGGGCCCAGCACATCCCGCACCCTCATCGCCAGACACCCTCCGGGGAACACCGCACGCGCTACCCGCGCGGTCCCCTCCGGGATCTCCTCCAGCCCCACCCCACCCAACGACACCGAACCCACCCCTGAACACGACAACGGCCTGCACAACCCCAACGGGGTCACACAGGCCGTCGTCACGCAGCCCCCGAATTGACCAACAGCATCCGGCGGGGCCGGGGCTTCCGGGGCGGGGCCGTTCGGCTGCGCGGTGGGCTCTGTGTCGGGAGTGCGGCGGCCGTCGCCGGGATGCGGTGTGGGCGGCTGTCTTGGCGGGAAGCTGCGGGCCGGGAAGGCTGGAACCCCGGGGGGGGGCGTCCCCTGCGGGTGTTCCTGTCCGCTGGCGGCGTAGACGGAGTACGGCGGAGGAGGGTGAGGGGGCTGGTGGGCTGCGCAGGGCGGTGTGGGGGGTGCGGTGCAGCCCACGTCGGTGTCGTGGGCTGCGGTCCGTACAGGAGAGGGGGCGGTCAGCTGCCGGACGCGGCAGCCAGAGCAGCAGCCGGGGTCAGGGGCAGGCAGAGGAGGTTTTGCTCCTGCGGGTCGTGGGGGTGGGCGGCCTGAGCGGGCAGGTCGGGCAGCAGAGGGCGGCTGGCGGCGTACAGGACGTCGGTAGTGTTGATCCGGTGGATCAGGTTCAGCAGGTGCGCGGGCTCCTGCGGGTCGAGCTCCCCCCAGGCCCGGCGCAGCACGGCATTGGGGAGTACCGGCAGCGTGGCGGCGCGCAGCTGGGCGTCGTCGTCGGGAAAGGGGAAGGCGTACACGAGGGTGCCGTCCAGGGCGCGGATGCTGTCCAGGTACAGCGCCTCGTCGGCCGCCTCCTCCTCGCACAGGTCCGGATCCTGCTCCTCGAACAGGTCCAGGACCAGGAACGCGGCGGTGGGGAACTGGGCGTGGAGGGTGGCGGCGACCATGGCGGTGATGCCGCGGGCTTGGCGTTGCAGATGCGCTTCGGCGGCCGCGAACGCCTGCACACTCGTGACCATGGACGGGGTGGCGGGAGGGGAAGCAGGACGACGGACGGAACGACGGACGGGGTGGGACACGGAGCGACTCCAGACGAAGAGGAACACGCGGGCCCCCCGGGGCGCAGCATG
Organism: Streptomyces sp. NPDC059003; assembly: GCF_042740445.1. NCBI lineage: Bacteria > Bacillati > Actinomycetota > Actinomycetes > Kitasatosporales > Streptomycetaceae > Streptomyces > Streptomyces sp. NPDC059003. The sequence continues at coordinate 2,792 of NZ_JBHYJH010000347.1, forward strand.
CACCAGGGGGCCCGGATGGGTGGGTGGGTGAACGGGCCTCACGCTAGGGCCAGTTCATCCCCTCCTCCTGGCCCGCTGACCAGCATGTTCCCCCCACGGGCGCCCGGCACCCCGGACAGAGCCGCGCCTCCCGCCCCGGTGCAAGCCCGACCACACCCGGCACAGCACCGCACGGCGGAGTGGCGGCGGACCCGAACGGCGTCGGTTGGCCCTGCTATCCCGGTGCCCCCGGCCCCGGAACCCTGGGCAGACGTGGCCGGGGACGGCGCCTGGGACTTCGCGACGGTGGTCGCACAGGCGAGTGGGCGCAACCGTGCGGTCAGGTGCGCAGGGGGTTGGTGGCGTCGAGCTGGCCGCCGACCAGGACGTCGAGGCTGTTCTTGTCGATGGGCCGGTAGGCAGGCCGGGCGCCAGGCGGCATCTGCTCGGCGTACCGCTCGCCGCTGCCGTCACCTTCGTAGTGCTCGAAAATCCGCACGCGGTTGGCGTAGGGGGTGTGCTGGCCCTCGATGATGTGCCGGAGCTGGGTGAGGGCATTGGTGACCGACAGACCACACGCGCCAGGGGCTTGGAGACGACAGCGATGGCGGTGTCCTCATCGGGGGAACCGGGCCCGGTCAGCCAGATACGGGCAGGCCGGAAAGTGGGGTGGCCTGTGGCCGGGGTGAGGTAGCCGATGTCAGCGGTTTCGATCAGAACTGCACGGCGGGCAGGGGCGGGGTTCAACGGGACTGTTCCTTCACGGATATGCGGGATGCGGGTGTGGTGAGACAGCGGCCCGTCAGATCCCGGTGAGCGGGCGGGTTGGTCATAGCAGGGGGTCCTTCGCTGAACAGCGCAGGGGGTTCCTTCGCTGAACAGCAGCGGCGCGGACGGCCGGGGGGACCCGGGGGGGGGGGGACAACGCGGGGCGGGTCAGCCCTTGGTGGGGCGGGTCAGTCCTGGTCGGCGTGCTCGCCGCCGTGCTCACGGACGGCCTGGAGGGGCGCGTCCAGGAACCGGGGGCCGTGCGTGAAGCTGCCGGTGGTCAGCCATGGCTCGACGTCGTCCGCGTTCTCCCAGGCTTCGGTGCCGGGAGCGGGGAGGCCGTCGAACAGGTAGACCGCGTCGGCGGTGTGTGCGCCGGGCCGGATCGTCAGGGTGAGGGCGTGGCCGTCGGCGAGGGGGAGACGGGCGTAGCCGGTGCCGTGCCGTGCCGGGTGAGGGTGTCGAGTCGCCCGGGGGCGGTCATGAGGGCTCCTTGGGTGTGGGGGGCCGTGGGTGGTGAGGTGACGCCAGGCCGCCAAGGGGGGTGTGGGAGGGGGTGTTGAGCTGCACCTGCGCCCGCCCGGCGAGACTGATAGGGCCGGGCGCGCGGGGGGGGACAGGGTCGGGTCAGCGGGAAGGGGTATAGAACACCCACACACCGGGTGATGCTCGGTACAAGGGG
>NZ_JBHYJH010000348.1:0-4148 GCF_042740445.1 Streptomyces sp. NPDC059003
GTGCGCGACATCCGCTCCCACCTGGCCCAGATCTACGGGGTCGAGGTTAGCCCGGACCTGATCAGCAAGGTCACCGCCGCCGTGGTCGACGAGCTCGTGACCTGGCAGAACCGGTCCCTGGACGCGGTCTGGCCGATCATCTACATCGACGCGTTGTGGGTGAAGATCCGGTCGGGTTCAGTGACCTCGAAACCCGTCTACCTGGCCGTCGGTGTCGACATGGACGGCCGCAAGGACGTCCTGGGCTTGTGGGTCGGCGCGGACGGTGAAGGCGCCACCACCTGGATGGCCATGCTGTCCGAGCTGCGCAATCGCGGCATCGAGGACGTGTGCATCGTCGTCTGTGACGGGTTGAAGGGCCTGCCCGACACGGTCACGGCGACCTCGCCCAAAGCCACGGTCCAGACCTGCGTGATCCACTTGACCAGGGCCTCGCTCAGGCTGTCGTCCGTGCGGGACCACCCCAAACTGGTACCGGCCCTCAAAGCCGTCTACACAGCGCCGACCGAGCAGGCCCTCGACGTGTTCGCGGCCTCTGAGCTGGGCGAACGCTACCCAGCGATCGTGCGGACCTGGCGGTCGGCCTGGCCGGAGTTCACCCCCTACCTCGCGTTCCCGCCGGCCATAAGGACGGTGGTCTACTCCACGAACATGGCCGAATCGATCAACGTCCGGCTCCGCAAAGCCACCCGCAACCGCGGCCACTTCCCTTCGGAACAAGCCGCGCTGAAGGTGCTCTACCTCGCGGTCCGCGAGCAGATCAACCCCAAAGCGCGCGACGCCAACCACGTCGCCGCACACTGGAAAGAAGCCCTGAACCAGTTCTCATTCCTCTTCGAGGACCGGCTCAGCATCCAATGAAACCAACCGACTTACACAAGATCACTGACACGTCCCCGACACCAGCTAGAAGAAGGCGCGCGATTGACGGCTTCCTTCAGCCGGAAAACTCACCCACTCGGAAGGAGAGGTATCGCTGATGTCTGTGCGAGGGGAGCATGCAGTCGTCTGTGGGGCAGGTGTGGCAGGTCTTCTCACTGCTCAGGTCCTGGCCGGGCACTTCGAACGCGTGACCGTGATCGAGCGTGATGTGGTCGACGGCGATGTAACGCGGCGCGGGGTGCCGCAGGGACATCACCCGCACGGTGTGCTGATGCGAGGCAAGGAGGTGATCGATACACTCTTCCCCGGCTTCTATGAAGACCTCGTCGCACATGGTGCTGCGCAGGCCAGGCTCCTGTCCGACGTGCAGCTGGCGATCCTCGGCCACCAACTGTACCGCTCGCCGATCGGCTACGAAGCGGTGTTCGCAACACGGCCGTTCCTGGAGGCCCATCTGCGCCAGTGCCTGCTGCGCACGCCCGGCATCACTCTGCACACGGGCTATGCGGTAGAGTCGGTGATCGCCGATGGCCATGCGGTGTGCGGTGTGCGGTGTGCGGAGCGCGGCAACGGGGGCCGTGAGGTCGAGTTGGAGGCGGACCTGGTCGTCGACGCGCTAGGCAAGGGCGGCAGGGGGCGTGTCTGGCTCGATGCGCTCGGCTTTCCGCGACCGCCGGAACAGCGTCTCGACGTAGGGGTCCGCTACATCTCACGGCGCTACCTCCTGCCTCCCGCCGCCTCTGCACAGCTGGGCATGATGCTGCTTATGGACCTGCCCAGCCCACGCCGTCGCCACGGGGTCTTCGCCATGGCTCAGGAGCGCGGCACCTGGACGATCTCACTGGTGGGATTCGATGCAGGGTCCGCACCGGCGATCAGTGAAGCGGACTTCGACCGCGGCGTGCGCGATGTGGCACCCCACGTCCACGACCTGATCCGTGATCTCCAGCCGCTCGGCCCCAGTGCGTCCTACCGCTTTCCGGCCGGCCATCGCCGCCAGTACGAACGGCTGCGCCGTCACCCGGCCAACCTCATCTCCACCGGCGACTCCCTGTGCTGCCTCAACCCCCTGTACGGGACCGGCATTACCACCGCCGCAGAGCTGGCGGCCGCGCTCGGCGCCTGCCTTCAGGAAGGCCGGGGGGAGGAGCTGCCCGGCCGGTTCTACCGCCGAGCCGCGCGTGTGGTGCGGGCCTCGTGGCTGGTGAGCAGGACAGCCGACCATGTCCTCAACCCGCCCGCAAACTTCTCGCCCAGCTCCGCGCTCGCAGGCAGGCTCCTGCAGCAGCTGGCACGCGGCGCCTCTGACGATCCACTGCTGGCCGCTGCGCTCTTCAATTTCTGGGGCATGGCAGAGCCCCCCCAGGCCCTGCTACATCCGCGCGTCTTGGCCCGGCTCGCCTGGCGTCAACTGCGGGCGCGAGGCGCGTACTGGTAACAGGCGTTGGCAGCGCACTCGCCTACATGAGGAAGACTGATGTCCTCTGGCGGATTCTCTCCCGGCACCCAGGCGGTTGTCCTGGGTGCGGGTATCGGTGGCCTGGCTGCGGCGGGTGCCCTCGCGAACCACTTCGACACGGTCGTGGTCCTGGAGCGCGATCGGCTCACCGAGGCGGTGTCGGTGCGGCTTGGTGTTCCGCAGGGGGCGCACCGGCACTGCCCGCCGGCGCCGGAACCACTGGAGGACTACGCCGCGTGTTTCGATGACCTGTTCGCCTCCCTGGCCCAGCGGCGAGGGTTTCGCGAGTATCTGACCGGGCTGCTGGCGCCGCGGGACTGGAACAAGACGCTGACCTGTCTGGCCGGCACGGAGCCAGTGGTGGGTGCCCGGAACCGTGCGGTGCAACGCCTGCAGTTCTTCCTTTCCGAGTCCCCCTGGGAGGCCGCGCGGGTCAACGACCGGCGGCTGGAGCTGCTGCGCCAGCGGCCGGAGACTGCTCCGCACACGGGCGGGGTCATCGTGATCGACGATTCCGGGGACCGCAAGGACGGCACAGCCACCGCACACGTGGGCAGGCAGTGGCTGGGACGTTACGGCAAGACGGACAACGGCGTGGTCACCGTGACCACGGTATGGTCTGAGCTTCGTGCGGGATGGGGAGTCTGTTGGCAGTGGGTGGGGGTGGTTCTCATGAGAGGACCTTTGGTCATGGCTGCATCCCGGAAGTACTCGCTGGGGTCGCGTGGGCGTGCGGTGCGGATGTACCGCATCACCGAGCCGAAGCCGCAGTTCAAGAAGCTGGCCGTCGGTCTCGGTGTGCATCCCGAGGCCCTGCGCGGCTGGGTCCGGCAGGCCGAGCGGGACGCCGGCGAGCGCACCGGCGGCCTGTCCACCAGCGAGCGTGCGGAGCTGGTGGCGCTGCGCAAGGAGAACGTTCAGCTCAAGCGGGCCAACGATGTGCTGCGGACGGCCTCGGCGTTTTTCGCGGCGCAGCTGGATCCGACCCGGCCCAGGCGACCGCGCTCGTTGACGAGCATCCCCGCCTGGAAGCCGAGTGCGTTCTTCCGGAACTGACTCGTACGACAACGCCCTCGCGGAGAATCTCTGGACGCTCGTCAAAACCGAGGGCCTCCGTGGGCGCACCTTCACCACGAGACCGATGCAAACCTCGCGCTCTTCGAGTACACCGACGGCTTCTACAACTCCCGCCGCATCCTGAAACGGCCCAGTACTTCAATCGCTTCGCCGTCGAAGAGACCGCCCTGGCCCGCACGGACATCGCCCTCAACGACTTCCACAAGGTGATCGCTGACCTCTGGCCCCTCGACGGCGACGCCACCGACCAGGCTCGGACCAACTACGCCAGCCGACTTGGCGCCCTGAGCGACGAGTTCCGGGCCGAGGCTGAGCGGGTCGGCCACACCGCCTACGCCGCCGAGCGGGCCATCACCGGCTACCTCGACCATGTCGCCCCCCGCCGCCCGGGCAAGTCGATGACCGAGGAGATCGCCCGCGCCACAGCCGCGCTCGAAGGATCGGACGACGACAAGAAGACCAAGGCCCACCGGCGGCTTCTCCTGCTCACCCGAGCCTGATCCACAGGCTGGCGGCCGGGGCCACCACCCCCGGCCGCCCCCGCCCGCCAGGGGCCGGTCGATGGAGCGCAGCGTGCCTGCCCCCGTGGCGGCCGCGGGGTGGGAGTGGGCCGTACGACCGGTACCCCCCTGACCATCACCACGCTGTGGGTGGAGCGCTACCACCGCTGCGGCAAAGACGCCCGGGGCCGGACGATCCCCCTGTACGGAGCATCAACCCGGTACTGGGT
>NZ_JBHYJH010000349.1:0-4141 GCF_042740445.1 Streptomyces sp. NPDC059003
ACACACCCTGCCCAGCACTTTCCCCCTCCAAGAAACGGGATGAAAGAGATTCAATAACCCGAAACAGATAATCAGGATTCACTCGGCGGATCGAGGCTCAATAGTTAGGGCGGGGAATTGCGTGCCGAGCACTGCTAAACAACCCCGGGCAGATAACCTTAACAACAGCGAACTCATCGCTCGTACTCAAGTCGACCGCCATTGGTTCACTTCCACACATCGCGGCGATCTGACCGCTGGCCCAAGCCAACTCGGTCTCGACATTGTCAAAGCTCTGCCGGTACGGCGCAGTTACGCTAGGATAATCTCTTGCCTGCCCGTCATGTTGAGGCCGCGCGGTAGCTCCGCGAAGAACATGCGAGTACCTGGCATCAATATCGTCGCGGCCTCCATGGATATAAGTGAGTCGACTCTGTATGGCTTCGGTGATGGCCCGGGAAAGTGCAACGCTCGGCGATGAGTGGGCTCCGGATCCTGCGGTGAGCAGTGCAAAGTCCTCACTCCAGACGAAAGCTGCGAAGCATGGGATGTTCCACCGATTCTCAACCAAAGCGACGTCAAGGAAAACGCGGCTACTGGCAATTCGTTCGATTAAGGGCGCACATATAGGGTCATCGATAGAGTCGATGCGGATATTTGTTCGAATATCGTCGGGCGTACTGCGTAGCCCACTGAGAGCGTCGCGTTCCATGACCTCGTACACAGCGTGTACGGCACCTTCGGCGAAGGAATTCCCAGAGGCCAGCCCGTTGCTGCTCACGAGCAGACCGGGAGATTTCCATTCGGTACCCGTTCGGCTTTTTAATTGAACGCAGTCGCGGGGCACAACCATATTTCGACCGGAGATGAGTCCAGAGGCACTGACCCAGTCCAGCGGACTGGCGCAGTGAACCAGGCTTCCCGGATGGTGGTCCAATTGATCAAGAGCATAGGGTAGGTGGAGAGCGGTGGCCGATACTGCACGATGCACTACCGGAGGGCAGGCGAACTCCGCGTGCCACATCTCTACGGCTTCCATGACTGCAGATATTTTAGCCAGAAGAAGGGTGTGCCCCTTCCCTTGGGAAACCGAAAGAGTGCGCGCCAGGGGGCGATATGCGACGGCCACAGGAATGCCGATTATGTCCAACCCTGTCACGTCCGCGACGCGAGTGATTCCGTAGCGCGGAAGATAACCGCTGATAATCATCCAGGTCTCGTCAGGGGGCCGCACTCGGTGCGTTCCCAGGGTAAAGACCTTGTCGCCGAGTGATCTGGACATGCGCTTAACCACTTATCCCTCCCTCTCCTCGGATCCTAGGCTTCTGTGGTAATGCCTGAGGAAGAATGGGCGGAGCGCTTGGGTTGCCTCGTCACCAGAGGTGAAGCCACGGTCCCATGCGGCTACATGAAGAGCATGGCCACCGCAAGAGGAGGGCTTGTTCCAGATCTTTTTCAGATGCTGAATCAATACCTCCCTCTTCAGATGGTCGATATGCTTGGCAAACCCCCTTCTTTCCACCTGTTCATTGAACTTCATGCTGGCTGATATCTCCAATCTGACGCATTCTTTATCAGGCAGAATAATCCGTGAGTCAGGGGCGTCGAGTTCGCCTGAAAATCGGGTTGAGCGAACGAGGACCGCGAGGATCTTTTCCCGATCGGCGAGACCGAAGACTTCCTCTGGGGTGAGCCATCGCCCGATTTGACTCTCGGATAACAGAGGCAGCGAAATTCCGAGCTGCTCGGCCACTGCAAGCGCCCTTTCTTCGAGCTCCCCAAAAGGCTTATCTGCGGATTCTCCAGAGATGGTGGAAAGTGCGTAGCGGCGCCATCGCGCGGGCTGGTCGGCAGCGAATAGGCGCTGATAGTCGTACCGTGCGGAGAGGCTGACAAAGCGGCTATCGCAAGCGCGCCCCGAGAATTGATGAATCCATCTTTGCAGGTAGGCAGTGTGCCAGCCCTCAGTCCAATTTCGGTCTGGCCACAGGCCCTCCGGGCTGATCGGCAGAGTCTTGACGAACCGGATTCCCGCCATCGCATCCTGAAACTTCAGATTGACTGCCTTGGAGGAAGTAGCTGCGAATCTCTGTACGCGCATGGCGGCCGCGTACATTTCCTCTCCTTGCACCTTAGATTCCCGTATGATTGACGCCCATGAACGCCGAGCGTAGGACAGATGCTGGGATATCTCCAATAGCTCCGCTGCATTCCTTTCGTCGACTATATCGGACTCCCGGGCAAGTATGAGGGTATGTCGGATATTGACAAGAGCTTCGCTCAGTATCCGCCAATGAGGCTCTTCGGTGTGAACGACGGCGACCTCATCGTCCGCATCGATGACGCCATCGCGATACATTTCAAATACGCGACCGATCCCGATCATCCCGTAGGGGTGAAGTTCTGCAGCGCGCAAGGCGCCCATACTGGCCGCACCGACAACTGTTACGCCCCGAGAGATGGCAAGGAGGATCTCCTTGTGGCGGATCGGAGGATTGCCGTGGTAGAGACCGTCCACCACAAGGGCAATGTCGCCTTCGGTAAGATCGGCCCGCAAGAAGTCACCGTGTTTCACCGGAGAGTGAACGACGCAATGCGGAAGCAATTCCGCTACGACCTCCTTTGCCATAGTCGGCCCGGTGAAAACATGGATTACCATTCCGGCACCTCCCCCTGATCGGCCGCCCTCATGGCGGTGAGGCGTTCTCTGTTAACGTCGTGCAATGGTGCAGAGTACCCCACATCCGGGCGGATGATAGGGGATTCTACTTTCGGTTTCAAGAGAGCGTCACACGTGATCAAGCCCAGGGGTCGCTAGGAAGCCGTTCCGTGGCCTGGCTGAAATTATTCTTTGGATGAGGGTGGGGCGTTGACCGTGATGAAGGAATGTCGTTATGATGATTCAATCATGCGGATGCGCTCACTCCGGTGCAGACGGTTGCATGACTGGCACGGGAGTGAGAATCCAGTATGGTCTCTTCCGTTCCCCCCGGCTCTAGGAGGACTTAATGGGCACCGAGAACACCGTTCAGGTCTCTGCGGACCTCTTCGAGGAAGCCGTTTCAGTCACCGACGCTCACGAAGCAACGGGTTTCATCGAAGAGTGAACTAAATCAGTCACGCGGCGTTCCGGCCTGGTAGACAACGCGCCGGGTTGGCGGTAACGGCGAGCGTGCCCGGTGCTTGAGCGTGCCGGGCACGCTCTCGCGTTCCTCTCCACGATGACGCGTGGCGCTGATCCCCCGGTCTTCGACCCCGCGTAGCTAACTTAGAGGGTGTGTCACGTGGATGGTGCAGCATGGCGTTGCATCGTAAAGGTCGATCTCTCGCGTCGGGTCGTTCCTGAGGAACCTCCGCCGACGATCGCGGACGTCCAGCCCCACTCCCCCTGGGGCACCGAGCCCATTCAGCACCACCCGGTGCAGCCGCCGCCACAAACCCGCCTCGGTCCATACCGTGAAGCGGCGATGCGCGGTGGCAGGCGACGCGCCGAACATGTGTGGCAGATGCCGCCAGGCACAGCCGCTGGTCAGCACGTACACCACCGCCGTGAACACGGCCCGCTCATCACACGGAGCGGTCCCGCCACCTTACGGACGAGCAGCGAACGACGGCAGTAACGGGGCGGCCAGCTCCCAGAGTTCATCAGGAACCAGACGCTTCGATAGATCAGCACCCACGCCCGGCATCATGCCGCACAAACGGTGTCGACCCAGGCCTTGGTGACGGTGGGGTGGTTGGCGGCGAGGTGGGTGAGGAGCTGCTTGCCAGCCTCGTTGTCGGAGACGCTGTCGGCGGTGACCATGACCAGCAGCAACAGGCCGAGGGTGTCAACGACGATGCTGCGATTGCGGCCGCCCGGCACGAGCTGCGCGAGATCATGAACGCCATCCTGTACATGGACCGCACCGGCTGTCAGTGGGCCTACCTCCCGCACGACTTCCCACCGCATCAAACGGTCTACGGCTACTTCGCCAAATGGCAGACCGACGGCATCTTTGCCCAGCTCAACAGGCTGCTGCGGGAGTTGGTACGCCAGCAGGAAGGCAAACAGCGCCACCCGTCGGCCTGCGTGATCGACGCGCAGAGCGTCAAGACCTCCACCAGTGTTCCCGCCCGGAGCCAGGGCATCGACGCGGGCAAGAGGATCGTGGGCCGCAAG
>NZ_JBHYJH010000350.1:0-4079 GCF_042740445.1 Streptomyces sp. NPDC059003
GGGGTCTGGGGCGGAGCCCCAGTTCGGGAAGGGGCGGGTCTGGGGCGCCCCGCGACGGCTACGGCTGGGCCTTCAGGCCCCGGAGCGTGAGGGTCAGGAGGCGGTCCGCCAGGGCCGGGTCGTCGGGGGACTCCTCCGCGGCCAGAGCGATCGCGTTCGTGAGCTGCAACAGATCCTCGATGGACACCCCACCCCGCACGGCCCCCGCCCCCTGCGCCCGGGCAAGCAGCGCCGCCCCGGCCTCCCGCATGGGCCGACTGCACCGCCCGAGCGGCGAGCTGTCGTCCCTAGGGACGGACATCAGGGCCCGCGCAAGACCCCGGTACTCACCGGCGTGCGTGACGACGGCCCGCAGCCACTCCACGAGCGCCGCACACGGCTGCGGCGCGTCCAGGAGCTCCCGCGACCGCGCGAGCAGATCGCACACCGCGTCCTCGAACACCGCGCTCATCAGGGCGTGGCGGCTCGGGAAGTGCCGGTAGAGGGTGCCGATGCCCACGCCCGCGCGGCGCGCCACGTCTTCGAGGGAGGTGTCGGTGCCGTGTTCCGCGAAGGCGGTGCGGGCCTCCTTCACAAGGCGCTGGCGATTGCGCAAGGCGTCGGCGCGCATGGGCTCCTCCAGTCCTGGCTGTCGGGTGGACGGCAAACGCCGGACAGGCAGTATCTAAGCCCGTCCGGCGTTCGAGGACGAGGCCGAAGGCCGATCAACGGCGGCCCGGGGCGCCCACGCCAGGAAAGGTCAGTCCTTGATCTCGCAGATCACCGCGCCGGACGTGAGGCTCGCGCCCACCTCCGCCTGGAGGCCCTTGACGGTGCCGGTGCGGTGGGCGTTGAGGGGCTGCTCCATCTTCATGGCTTCGAGGACGACGATGAGGTCGCCCTCCTTGACCTCCTGGCCCTCCTCGACGGCGACCTTGACGATCGTGCCCTGCATGGGGGAGGCCAGGGTGTCGCCGGACGCGGCGGGGCCGGACTTCTTCGCGGCGCGGCGCTTGGGCTTGGCGCCCGCGGCGAGGCCCGTGCGGGCCAGGGACATGCCGAGGGAGGACGGCAGGGAGACCTCGAGGCGCTTGCCGCCGACCTCGACGACGACCGTCTCGCGGCCCGGCTCGTCCTCCGCCTCGGCGTCCGCGGGCGCGGCGAAGGCCGGGATGTCGTTGGTGAACTCGGTCTCGATCCAGCGGGTGTGGACCGTGAACGGCTCGGCGGAGCCGGTGAGTTCGGGCGCGAACGCGGGGTCGGTGACCACCTTGCGGTGGAAGGGGATGGCGGTGGCCATGCCCTCGACGTTGAACTCCGCGAGGGCGCGGGCCGCGCGCTGCAGGGCCTGTTCGCGGGTGGCGCCGGTGACGATCAGCTTGGCGAGCAGGGAGTCCCAGGCCGGGCCGATGACCGAGCCGGACTCGACGCCCGCGTCCAGGCGCACGCCCGGGCCCGAGGGCGGGGCGAAGGTGGTGACGGTGCCGGGGGCCGGCAGGAAGTTGCGGCCCGGGTCCTCGCCGTTGATGCGGAACTCGAAGGAGTGGCCGCGCAGTTCGGGGTCGCCGTAGGTCAGCTCGCCGCCGTCGGCGATGCGGAACATCTCGCGTACGAGGTCGATGCCGGCGACTTCCTCGGTGACCGGGTGCTCGACCTGCAGGCGCGTGTTGACCTCCAGGAAGGAGATCGTGCCGTCGACGCCGACGAGGAACTCGACGGTGCCCGCGCCGACGTACCCGGCCTCCTTCAGGATGGCCTTGGACGCGGCGTACAGCTCCGCGTTCTGCTCGTCGCTCAGGAACGGCGCAGGGGCCTCCTCGACGAGCTTCTGGTGGCGGCGCTGGAGGGAGCAGTCGCGGGTGGAGACCACCACGACGTTGCCGTGCTGGTCGGCCAGGCACTGGGTCTCGACGTGCCGCGGCTTGTCCAGGTAGCGCTCCACGAAGCACTCGCCGCGGCCGAACGCGGCCACCGCCTCGCGCACCGCGGACTCGTACAGCTCCGGGACCTCGTCGAGCGTGCGGGCCACCTTCAGGCCGCGCCCGCCGCCGCCGAACGCCGCCTTGATGGCGATGGGCAGGCCGTGCTCCTCGGCGAAGGCGACGACCTCTTCGGCGCCCGAGACCGGGTCCGGCGTGCCCGCCACGAGGGGGGCGCCGGCGCGCTGGGCGATGTGCCGGGCGGCGACCTTGTCGCCCAGGTCCCGGATCGCCTGCGGCGGCGGACCGATCCAGGTCAGGCCCGCGTCCAGGACCGCCTGCGCGAAGTCGGCGTTCTCGGAGAGGAATCCGTAGCCCGGGTGGATGGCGTCCGCCCCGGAGTCCTTCGCCGCCGCCAGCACCTTGGCCATGTCCAGATAGCTGCTCGCGGGAGTGTCACCACCAAGGGCGAACGCCTCGTCTGCGGCCCGCACATGCAGTGCGTCCCGGTCGGGGTCCGCGTAGACGGCAACGCTCGCGATCCCGGCATCCCGGCACGCCCGGGCGACCCGGACAGCGATTTCGCCACGGTTGGCGATGAGCACCTTGCGCACGATGGCTCCCTCCTTGAAACAAGCCGAGTTTAGGGACTGCCGACACGGCCTTTCGACCCGTCCCCATTGGTGAGCTTGCCCACACGGAGCGTGATCCGAGGCCCGCCCGTTCCCCGAAATCCCTTGTCGCACCGCGGTACGCAGGGTCCTTCCCCGGCAGCGTAGCCCTCCGGTGTGGTCAAGGTCTCTGTGAGGCCGCGCTGCGGCATGCGGCCTTTCTTTGTGGAGTCCCTACGAATGGCCCAATGATTCTTTGCCTGACGCGCGCCCCTTGTCCCGGGGTTTACCCGTTAGTAGCGTGCCCGATGTCCCGGACGTACTAGCGGTAACAGCAGTCGGTACAGCAACGGTGGAGAGTGGGTGAGTGCCGTGGCGCGCAGGCCGGTGGCGTGGGTCGGTGCGGTCGTGCTGTGGGCGGAGGCGCTCGGCATCGCGCTCCTGAACTGGTTCCTCGGCCTAGTCGTCGACAAGCAGGACATGTCCCTCGCCGGCCTCGATCCGCACGCGATGTCCGTGACGACGTGGATCGCGGGCGGGATCTTCGGGCTCTACCTCGCGCTGTGCGGGTTCTGGCTCGCGCGCACCGCCGTGCGCGACCGCGCGCCCGGCGGCTTCGGGCGGATCCTGCTGATCAGCGCCGCCGTGGTGCACGCGCTGCTCGGCGCGTTCGCGGTCGGCCTGGTGGGCTGGCTCGCGTTCCTGTTCATGATGCTGGTACTCGGCCTGATCGTCGTGACGCTGATGGCGTACGACCGCCACGAGGCCCGGGACGCGGCGGCGGACGCCGCGCCGCCCGGCGACGGCGCCCCGCAGGCCGCCTGACGCCCGCGCCGGTCCGCCCTAGTCCGCCCACAACTGGGTGATGCCGACGCCCAGTTCGGCGAGCAGGCGGCGCAGCAGCGGCAGCGAGAGGCCGATGACGTTGCCGTGGTCGCCGTCGATGCCGTCGATGAACGGGGCCGAGCGGCCGTCGAGCGTGAACGCGCCCGCGACGTGCAGCGGCTCGCCGCTCGCCACGTACGCGGCGATCTCCGCGTCGGTCGGCTCGCCGAAGCGGACCACCGTCGAGGCGACCGCCGACGCGTGCCGGCCCGACTCCGTGTCGTACACGCTGTGTCCGGTCTGCAGGACGCCCGCGCGGCCGCGCATGGCCTTCCAGCGGGCGGTGGCCTCCTCGGCGTCGGCGGGCTTGCCGAGCGCCTGGCCGTCCAGTTCGAGGACCGAGTCGCAGCCTACGACCAGGGCGCCCTTGGCGTCCGGGCGGGCGGCGACCACCGAGGCCTTGGCCTCGGCGAGTGCCTTGGCCAGCTCGGCCGGGGTGGGGGCCGAGACCGCGTCCTCGTCCACGCCGCTGACGATCACCTCGGGGGTGAGGCCTGCCTGGCGGAGGAGGCCCAGGCGGGCCGGGGACTTGGAGGCGAGGACGAGGCGGCGGGTGGGCTGATCACTCATGCGGTCAGGGTAGCCGGGGGGATGCTGGTCCTCGCGGGTGCGCCCCAGGCCCGCCCCTTCCCGAACCAGGGGGGCTCCGCCCCCCTGGACCCCCCATTTATCCGCGCTTCGCGCT
>NZ_JBHYJH010000351.1:0-4048 GCF_042740445.1 Streptomyces sp. NPDC059003
GCTTCAGTCCAAGCGACGACACAATCCTGGACGCATCATCGTCATCCTTGCGCTGCTGTGAACGGACGGACTCGCTGGTCATGACGGTCGTAAGAACGGAGTGCCGGAAGGGACGGTCGGTGAAGTATGAAGGAGTCGACCTCGCCATCTCATAGTTCACTGCAGCAGCCAGAGCTCCCGCCTTCGTCCGTGGATAACCGACAGGTATTCCGTCCATCTTCTTCTGCGGCTTCACACTGATGCTTCCGCCCGGGGATGAGGCATGTTCCGGGGCTGACTCCTCCCTGTCCTCGGATTCGGAGGAGCCGCCACCGGAGAAGTTGATCAGGAGGATTCCGATGAAAAAGATGACCGTGAACACCACACCGGCCACCTTGGCCCGCCTCCACGGAGAAGACCCATGGCGGGAGTCTGGCTCCGGCTTGCCCGGGAGCAGTGAGCGCGTGCCCTTCCGCGAGCCCGGATCCGCCCGCATCAGACCTCGCCTCCCATTCCGTACACGATCGTGAAGATTGTCACCATGGCCGCCACGACAAACAGGCCCACCAGAGCACTGGCAACCTGCGTCTGCCCCTTCTTCGTCTCCATGGTGTTCGCCTGGGAGTTTCCGACCTTGATATGCATTGCCCCCACGACCGCCGTTCCGAGAAGGAAGAGAACCACGCCGGCCATAATCACGCCGATCACCTGCTGCGCCGGATCCTGGAGCGCCTTGAAAGGCCCCCAGTCCGGGGTTATCCCCTGCAGCAGGGAGTCAATGGAGCCGCCCCCCTCCTTTTTGCCGCCTTTGGCGGCCGTCTCCACTATCCCGTAAAGAGCGTGCATCTCCGCCTCTCCGGAACTCCGATCGGGCGCCGTGCTGCAGCCGCTGCACACCAGAGAGCCGGGAAAATCTCTCCCGTGGCTGGCAAAAAGTATGCCGACTCTGTTGGCCTGCAGGGCGCTTGTTGAATTAGGATCCCTTTCGAAGGACGGTCGTTCTGATTCTCTCGACAGGTCAGAACCGTAGGGGCGTCCCTGCGCGGCGTCGCGCGCGCAGGACGAGAAACCGAAGCATTTCCCGCCGTGCGGGAAAACACTTCCTTGTTTCCCGCGCTGCGGACAATCCCCCACGGGTGCCAGCCGCACCGGAGGAATGAGATGACCGTTCTGCGAGGGATAGCCCTGGCCGGAGTCGTGATGCTGTTCGCCCTCGTGATGATGATCAGCCTGACGCTTCAGGCCGTCTTCTCCGGCTCAGACTCCGTCGCCAACGCCCAGACCTGTAGCGCCCCGCTCCGCCCCGTGGGCAACGGCACCGAAGGCACCGGCCCGCAAGGACCGGACGTGAAATTCGAGGGGAAGACCAAGCCGAGCAGCACCAAGCGCGTCACCGTGCCCCTGCGCCCCCAGGGGCCCCAGCAACAGCCACGGTGGAGCCGCGCACAGGAGCGCAACGCCGCCGTCATCACCAACGTGGCGCGCACCCGCAACCTCAGCCCGCGGGCCGCCGTGATCGCGGTAGCGACGGCCATGCAGGAATCGACGCTGAGGAACCTGCGCGGCGGGCACAGCGACTCCGCAGGTCTGTTCCAGCAGCGGCCCAGTCAGAACTGGGGAACCCTCCAGCAGGTCAGCGACCCCGTCCACGCATCGAACAGCTTCTACGACCGCCTGATCCGGGTGGCCAACTGGCAGACCAGCCCGCTGACCCGTGTGGCACAGCAGGTCCAACGCTCCGGCCACCCCACCGCCTACGCCCGATGGGAATCCAGCGCCGGAGCTCTGGTGGCCAAGACCTGGGGAGCAGAGACAGTCACCTCCGTCACCGACGGCTGCGCCGGAGACCGGGACGCTCCCCCAGGCAAGTTCAAGGCCAAGAACCCCCGCACCCCCCAGCAGGCCATCCAAGCTGCACGGAAGGCACCGACCATCCCCCTCCCGCTGCGGACCTGCAACGCCGCCGGCACTTGGGCGGCCTGCTGCGACAACTTCGTCGCCCAGGCCTACGGCTACGGCAGCAGCGGCTCAGTGAGCGCCAACGCGCACTGGGACCGCCTCGTCTCGGCCGGCCGGGCCCACGCCGGGTCCAACACCCCGCCCCCCGGCGCCCTGCTCTTCTACGCCACCGACAGCCAGTGGGGACACGTCGCCCTCTACCTGGGCAACGACCTCGTCGCCTCCAACGACATCAAACGCCGGGGCTACATCGACATCGTCCGCCGCAAGGACCTCACCCACGGCACCTGGAGACTGCGCTACCGCGGCTGGACCGAACCCTCCTTCCCCAGCGCCGCAGGCACACCATCCATCTGACCCACACCACCCCCTGCCCGTCATCCCGCAGAGGAACGAGAAGCGATGCCCACACCCGCAGCCGCCATCCCCGTCGACATCCTCGATGAGACAACCGCGCACATCCACGGAGAGGCCATTCCCCTGCCTGCCGGAGTCGACCTGGACCAGGCCGTCCTCAGCCACCTCCAGCTCGAGGCCGCCGGCCTCGGACACGCCGTCAGCGCCTGCATCGACGACCGCCGCTACGGCGTCAAAGCCACCCTCACCGTGCATCCCGACGGCACGACCGCAACACACACTCCGGCACCCGCCGACGCTCCACCCCCCGCCGACCAGACGCCCATCGCCGGCATCCAGGCCCTCGCCATCCGCGGACACCTCGACGCAGCCATCCAAGGGGCGGACCAGCACCTGATCCAACTCACCAACCATCCCGGCCTCGGCCCCACACACTGGCAAACCCTCGAAGCAGCCGAACTACGCGCCCACCTGGCCTGGATCAAAGAGGACTACACCTATGCCTACCGGAGCTGGAGCTGGATCTCGGCCACCTGGCGCGAGCAGCTCGGGCCGTGCCCCCGGCGCCAGGTGCACGACCACAACCAATGCCGCCGCATCGCCATCACTACCCGCAACGCCGCCGCAGCCTGGGCCAGGCTCCCCCCGCAGGACGCCCTCGCGGCGGGCCAAGAGATCCTCGAACTCTTGGCACACAACTCCGGCAGTACCACCACACCAGCGGCACGCGACATCCAGGCCCTTCTGAAAAGACTTGCAACTCACGGGAGTTGACAGCACGGCATACATGCTCGTCGACGAACACGCCGTTGACCGCACCCGGAGGATGCAAGTGCGCTTCAGCACACTCAACTCAAGATCCGCCACCATGGCCCCTTCCCGGCCACCCGCGTCGTACCGTTCCTGCTGATCTCCGTGGGCATAGGCTCCAACGGATAGGCCATCACATGTACACACCCACAGGATTGACTGTCTTGCCCGGATTCGCCCCGATGGCCCTGACGTTGGGCATCACGTATGCCAGGGCATGGCATCGCAGTCGCACTGCCCACACCAACGCCTTGAGCCCTGGCCTCAGAGCATCACCGATGCGGGAAGGGCGGTAGGCCGGAGTCCTGCAGATGGGTTTCCTGCTGCGCCTGGTTCTGGCGTACCAGCCTGAGGGACGGCCGGGCTGCACGACTGGGCTGGTGGGTGACCACCGCTGGCCGCTGCAGCCGCCGTCCGCCCGTCCGGTACACCTCCGTGCGCGCGGCAACCGCCAGAACCTGCAGGCAGATCCGTGGGTCCTCCTTGCCGTCCGAACCAGGTACCGGATCCTGCAGCCGGTACAGGATGCAAAACCGCGGCCGCGGCGCGTCAGGAGGGGCAGGATCCCGGGCCGGCAGGTGAACCCCGCTGCCCGTGACGATGTTGCGCCAGCCCGGATCGTGCTCCTGCGTGTCAAACCACACAACCCGGCAGTCGCTCAGATCGGCGAGCCCGGCTCGCGCCTCGAGCAACGGGTGACCGAAGATCTCACCGCGGGTCAGCTGCCCGATCCGCGCTAACGCGATCTCGCCCAGCCTTGTGTCCCCCTCCATCAGGGCAAGGACATCCCGGCCCACCGCAGAGTGATGGTTGCCGTGGTACCGCGGTAACGCTGACATCGAGTCCCCGTCCGGATCGGTCCCCAACAGCCCTAGTACTGCAACGGTCTTGGGTGTGGCTCTCCTGTAGGGACGGATGTCTGCAGGTCGTGACAGGATCGGGA
>NZ_JBHYJH010000352.1:0-4038 GCF_042740445.1 Streptomyces sp. NPDC059003
CGGTCGTCTTCGGCGAGACGGCCGCGGAAGTCTGCCAGCACGCTGTGGTGAAAGCCGGGATCGTCCAGCTCCATGGCCATTGCATGTGAAGTAGGCCGCCGAAGAGGTGCCCCTGGCTGGGGTCCTTTTCCGACGGCCCCTTCCCGAACCGGGCGTGCGGCTTGTCACCGCACCCGGCTCTCCAGTGCCGTTCTTCGTGAGGTGCCGCCTGTGAGACGTCCAGCGTGGATGTCCTCATGACAGCGACGGCAGACGACCAAGGTCTTGCGACGGCGCGCGGCCATCGTCCTGGCCCATGTCGAGCGCTTGGGCCTCCCCTTGACGGTCAGGTCCTTCAGGTGCCGGACGTGGTGGACTTCCACGTTCGTCCGCGAGCCGCAGAGTTCGCAGACATCGGCGAGGAGCCATTGCAGAAGTTCCGTCCGGTCACCGTTCCAGACCTTTCGGGGCTGGTCGTCGAGACGGGAAACCTTGATCCTTCGCTTCAGAGAGATCCCTCCCCACTCGGCCGCCAACGGCGGTCGTCCGTCGCCGCGTTCGGCGGTGACCCGCAGCCCCTTGCGGGGGCCGAGGTCGGTCTGGAGCATGGCCCGGTAGCGTCGGTAGACCTTCGGGACGGTGGTGCGGTGTTTCTGCGCCAGCGTCTTGGCCAGCGACACTTCCATGGCGTACTTCAGTCGTCGGAGGCGATGGCGGTTGAACGCCAGTTGGTAGTACTCCGCGATGCCACGGAACTCGGCCTGGTACTGGGCGACGATCGAAAAGTCACTGTCGACCATGCGTCCGGCGATCCTGGCCGGTCGGCCGTGGTGGAGGTAGGGCCTGCACTTCGCGTGGACGACGTCGGCCGGCACTTTCAGCCCGATCTGCGCGTTGATGCTGCGGCGACCGCGCCGGTCGTACTTGCTGTCGTTGTCCAGGACCACGATCTCGTAGCCGAGGAACCGGGCGGCCTGTGTCCGCCCGTGGGTGATCAAGGTCTTGGCCTCGGAAAGTTCCAGCTTGAGCTCGTCACGCAGGAACCGGCCGACCTCCTCCTTGATCTGCTCTGCTTCCTGCTTGGGTCCGGTCAAGCCCAGCGCCCAGTCGTCGGCGTAACGGATATAGCGCAGGCGCCGGAAGCCGGGGTCATTCGCGTCCTTGGAGGGCATGTTCTGCATCTGCTTGCGCAGCTGCCGCACCTCCTCGACGCGGTGGTTCCGCCGGGCTGTCTCGATCGCATGCGCGATCCGCGCGTATGCCGGGTTCTGGGCGCGTCGGGCTCCCCGGTTGTAGGCGGGCAGCAGTTTCGCCTCGATGTACTTGTCCAGCCGGTCCAGGTAGATATTGGACAGGATCGGCGAGATCACACCGCCTTGCGGCGAACCGCTCAACGTCGCGTGATAGCGCCACTGCTCCAGATACCCGGCCTGGAGCAGGCCGTCGACCAACCGCAGGAAACGGTTGTCATGGATCTTCTCGGCCAGGATTAACCGCAAGACCTGGTGGTCGAGCCGGTCGAAGCACTGGGCGATGTCTCCCTTGACGAACCATGTGGTGCCACGCCATCCGGTGTAGATCTCTTGCAGGGCGGTGTGGCAACCCCGGCCGGGCCGGAATCCGTGGGAGCGGTCGGAGAACTGCGGCTCGTAATACGCCTCAAGCAACAGACGCATTACCTCTTGCAACAGCTTGTCCGACCAAGTCGGCAGACCCAGACCGCGCCGACGTTTCGGCGCTCCCTTCTTCTCGATGTAGACGCGGCGTGCCGGGGACCAGCGATAGCGCTCAGACCGGAGCGCGTCGATGAGCGCCTGGATCTTCGCCAGGCTCATGCCGTCCACGGTTTCGGCGGTACTGCCCGGCGTCATCGCCCCGCGGTTGCGGTAGATCCGCCCGTAGGCGACCAAGTACAACTCCGGGTTGAACAGACACCGGTAGAGACGTTCCAGCGGTAGCCCCTTCCTGCCGCGCTCACGAATGATCTTCAGGAGGGCTTCGGCGCTCTGCATTACGCATACCTCACCATCACCGTCGATCTGCTGACACCTGTGCCCCTTGGCCCTGCGGACGGCTTTCCCGTCCTCCTTGGTGGGGCGTGACTCCCACGACTACTACGGGCACTCCGTCGCCATAGGGCTCGCGCCCCGTAGGCGATCCCGCATTCCCCTTGCGCTGGACGTATCGAGCGTGACGTAGGCGGCCTGTCCGTCTCCTTGGGCGGGCTCGCTGCCCGCTGTCCACCGGCCGGAAGGGTTGAGGCGGCTCAAATAGGACCGCCCGATACCGGTGGCTGCGACTAAAGGCATCGTGTCGCAGGACGTACGACTTGCGTCCCTGGAGACTCGGCTTCAAGCAGTATGGCCTTCGCCGTATCACGCGGGCCTTGCACAGCAGGGTCTTCGATGCCTTCGCGACTCTCCGTGCTTTCCCGCCCTGCTGTGGTCCCCTCGCGCTTTCGCGTCCGGGTAAGACGGGCGGCCCCGAGGCCAGCTCCTTCCGAACCTCGGCTCCCTGCGGGAGCGATCCAGCGCCGAGTGAAACGGCGCACACTTGAAGTCGATGCGGCAGCGGACCGCCTCGGCGGCCTGCCGGTCCGACAGGCCGAGCAGGAACTGCAGCACGCAGACGGTTGCCAGCTGGGCGGGCGAGAGGCCCGGGCGTCCGTTCCGCGGGTACCAGTCGGCGAAGTCCTCATCGCACCACAGCCCATCGAGGCGGTCACACACCCATATCGCCGTCGTACCAGCCGGATTACTCGCCCGCGCTATCTGCGCAGTCAGAGGCGGGACGTGCTCACCGGAACGGGGGCGAAGGGACAACGGGTACCTCGACAACTGCGTCGGTCCTTGAACAGAGCCGAGCATGCCCGTTGATCACGGTGCCCCGCCCGGAATCCCCAAGATCCCCGACAGAGTCAAGCTAGTGGTGGCCACCACCGACCACCGACCCGGCCACCCCGCCGGACAAGGCCACCTGGTACCTGGCCACCAGCCTGCCCCGACCCGGCAGCCCGCGGGCGGCCGAATCCCCCTACGAGGTGGCCGGCCTGGACGAGATCGTGTGGCCCTATGGCCTGCGCAACTGGACCGAATCGCATCAGGACGGACGGGCCCTACTACTCGATGAAGCACAAGCAGCACGGCATGAACGTGCAGGTCATTGCCGCACCCAACGGCACCCCGCTATGGTTTTCGCGTGCGACGCAGGGGCGGACCCATGACCTGACCGCGGCCCGCGCCCACGGCATCGTCCAGGCCTGCCTCACCCGGCAGATCCTCGTGCTCGCCGACCGGGCCTATCAGAGAGCCGGCGCCACGGTCCGCACCCCCTACAAGCACCACCACGAACAACCCCCGCACTACCAGGAGTTCAACCGCGACCACACCCGTCTGCGTGCTCCCGGCGAACGCGCCTTCGCCCGGCTGAAGTCCTGGCAGATCCTGCGACGAGCACGGTGCTCAACCCGCCGCATCGGCACAGCCGTCAAGGCCATCCCCACACTCATGACCTGCGACTATTCAGGATGAAAGAGGTTCACTGAGGTTGTCTGTGTGTTGTCGCCCTCACGAGTCCGGTCGCGGTGAGACAGCTGTCGATGATGTCGCCGCGGTACTGCAGCTGTCGGAGTCCACGGCGGAGGGCACTGAGGAGGTGATCAGGGTCGGTGAAGGCGGTGTTGACCTGGCGGCTCCTGCGCAGGAGGGGCCAGATCCCCTCGACGGGGTTGAGGTCCGGGGCATAGGGCGGCAGGTAGTAGCAGGTGATCCAGTCGCGTGTGTCGATGAAAGTGCGCAGGCGTGCGTCCTTGTCCACGCTCGAGTTGTCCCAGATGAGAACGATCGGGCCGCCGAGTTGCTGGTGGGCCCGGACGAGCAGGTCACGGTAGTCGGTCCAGGTGAGGCTGCGTCTGCCCCCGCGCTTGTGGTCGAGGTGTCGCTTGGGCCGAAAGATCAGGCGTGAGCGTTCTCCGTGCTTGTAGCAGGTGAGGGCGGCGATCGAGAAGCGGCGTTGGGAACGGCCACGGACCCGGATGACCGGGGTGTGCCCGCGTTTGGC
>NZ_JBHYJH010000353.1:0-4013 GCF_042740445.1 Streptomyces sp. NPDC059003
GGGCGGGTCTGGGGCGCCCCCGCGAGGGTCCGGCCTCACGCCCGGTTCAAGTACGCCAACACCGCCCGCACCCGCCGATGCCCGCTGTCGCTCGGCGTGAGGCCCAGCTTCAGGAACACGTTCCCGATGTGCTTGCTGACCGCACGGTCGGAGACCACGAGGGTCGACGCGATCGTCGCGTTGTCCCGGCCCTCGGCCATCAGGTGGAGGACCTCGCGCTCGCGCGGGGTGAGCGAGTCGAGAGGGTCGTCACGGCGACGGGTCAGGAGCTCGGTGACGACCTCGGGATCGAGCGCGGTACCCCCGGCGGCGACGCGCTCCAGGGCGTCGAGGAACTGATCGACCCGCCCCACCCGGTCCTTGAGGAGGTACCCCACCCCGCCGGCACCGCCGCCGAGCAGCTCCGCGGCGTACGTCTCCTCGACGTACTGGGAGAGGACGAGCACGGGCAGACCGGGCAGCTCGCGCCGGGCGGCGAGCGCGGCCCGCAGCCCCTCGTCACGGAACCCGGGCGGCATCCGCACATCGAGCACCGCCACGTCGGGCCGGTGCTCGAGGAGGGCGGGCAGGATCTCGGGCCCGGTCGCCGCGACGGCGACGACATCGTGACCGGAGGTGCTGAGGAGCAGCACGAGCCCCTCCCTGAGCAGCGCGTTGTCCTCGGCGATCACCACACGCACGGCAGCTCCACTTCGATCACGGTCGGCCCCCCGGCGGGGCTGTTCACCTCCATGATCCCGTCCAGGGCGGCAACCCGCCGCCGCATGCCGAGCAGTCCGCTGCCGCCCGCCTCGTCCGCGCCGCCGCACCCCTCGTCGCGCACCACGAGCCGCAACCCGGCGCGCTCGCGGGAGAGTTCGCGGGAGAGGCGGGAGAGTTCGACGCTCGCCCGCCGTGCGCCGCTGTGCTTGGCGGCGTTGGTCAGGGCCTCGGCGGCCACGAAGTACGCCGCGGCCTCCACCGCCGCGGGGGCCCGGGTGCCGCCCTCGACCCCGTCGTCCCGCACGGTCACGTCGAGGCCGCTGCTGGCCGCGAGCGCGCGCAGGGCGCCGACCAGGCCCCGGTCGGTGAGGATCGGCGGGTGGATGCCGCGGACGACGTGCCGCAGTTCGGTCAGCGCCTGCTCGGCCTGGTCCTGGGCGTCGTCGAGGAGCCTGCGGGCGGCTTCGGGGTCGTGGTCGTACGCGCGCTTGGCGAGGCCCACGCGCATGGAGAGGGCGACGAGCCGGGCCTGCGCGCCGTCGTGCAGGTCCCGTTCGATGCGGCGCAGCTCGGCGCCGTGCGCGGCGACGGCGTCGGCGCGGGTCGCGGTCAGCTTCTCGACGCGCTCGGCGAGTTCGGCGCTGCGCCGCGCCTCCGGCGTGGGCGTCAGGAGGGCGCGCGACCAGGCCGCGTCGAGTTCGGCGACGCGCGCGATCAGCGGAAGGACGACGGCCCCGCGGCGCAGCAGACCGCACCAGACGCCGTCGACGAGGGCGCCGAACACCCACAGCAGCAGCGCGACGTACAGCAGGATCCAGCCGTAGGCGAAGTGCGCGAGGAGCCACAGCAGGTCGCGGTAGGTGCCGGGGTCCTGGACGGCCGCCCGCACCCGCTCCATGAGCCCGCCGGTCAGCGGCGTGTACGCCTCGGGGATCTCCTCCCCCGACCACCGGCCGACCGTGCGCCGCTTGGCCCCGGCGATCCGGCGCAGCAGCAGCACCGTCTCGGGCAGCACGGCGAGGCCGACCACGACCACCGACGAGACCACGGTGAAGAGCAGCACGCCGACGAACAGGTACGAGGCCAGGGACAGGCCGGCACCCGTGAGCAGCTGCATGGAGGCGCGGTCGGCCCGGTCGAGGGTCTCTCGCATGGACATCAGGGTAGGCGGCGGGGCCGGTGCTTCAGGAGCGGCGCTCACGCGTCATGACCAGGCCCGTGATCGCGCCGACCACGGCGAAGCCGGAGCAGACGCTGATCGCGATCTCCGTCGCGCCGTCGAAGACGAGGCTGTTGGCGGCGTTGACGATGACGCCGACGGCGAGCACGAGCCAGAGGAGGGCCTTCATGAGGGGCGACCTTTCGAGGAGTTCCCGGCGCGCCTGCGAGCTCCGGGAATCGTCGGGGAACTTCCGTACGTGAGCGACTCTGCCTCGTCGGAGGACCCAGGACGAGGGTGGACCCTCCCGGATCGGGGGTGTAGCGGGCTACACCCCCGGGACCTCGGAGCCACCTGAGCCCCGGAGCCCGGAGCCCGGCCCCCTCAGAGCCGCTTGAGCCCCGCCGCCGTGGCCGCCGCCAGGCTGTCCAGATAGCCCTGGGGCAGGGCGCCGCGCACCACCACCGACCGCCAGTACAGCGGGCCCGAGATCAGGTCGAGGGCCAGCTCCTCCGCCGCCCCGTCCAGGCCTTCGCGCAGCTCGCCGCGGGCCACCGCCTGCGCCACGATCCCGCTCGCCACGCCGTGCTGGCCCTCGCGCAGGGCCTTCTGCAGGGCCGCCTCGATCTCGTCGTTGCGGGCCGCCTCGGCGAGCAGGTCGGGGATGACCTGCGAGGCGACGGGGTGGCGCAGGGCGCGGGACGTCACCTCGTACAGCAGGCGCAGATCGCCCTCCAGGGAGCCGGTGTCGGGCGTGGGCAGGCCCTGGACCGCGACGGCGGACACCAGGTCGAGGACCAGGTGCAGCTTGGAGCGCCAGCGGCGGTAGACGGCCGTCTTGCCGACGCCCGCGCGGCGCGCGATGCCCTCGATGGACATGCGCGCGTAGCCGACGGCCGCGAGCTCGTCGAAGACGGCGGCGCGGATGGCCTCGGTCACATCCTCGCGGAGCACGGCGGCCCCGGCGGGTGCCCTGCGGCCCCGGTCACCTGGCTTCTTGTCGCTCGCCCTGTCGCTCGTCGTCATGGGGACAGCATAGAACGTGACGACGATACGGTTGCGTTCCGACGTAACGACGCCCTACTGTCGACGTCACGACGATACGGACCCGTCCCGACGCATGAACCCCGACGTACGACCCCGAGGGACGCCTGCCCCCGAGCGAAAGCAGCGGACGTGACCGAACTGCTGGAGAAGCCCCCCGCCCCCTCGCCCGCCCCCGCCCTCTCCCCCGCCGAGCTCGCCGCCCGCCACGGCCTCACGGTCAGCGGCGCCCGCGTCCCGCTCGGCGCGTACGTGCGCCGGCTCTGGCAGCGGCGCCACTTCGTCACCGCGTTCGCCACCGCCAGGCTCACCGCCCAGTACAGCCAGGCGAAGCTCGGCCAGCTCTGGCAGATCATGACGCCGCTGCTCAACGCGGCCGTCTACTACTTCATCTTCGGCGTCCTGATGAACACCAAGCACAACGTGCCGGACTACGTGCCGTTCCTGGTCACCGGCGTCTTCGTGTTCACCTTCACGCAGCAGTCCGCGATGGCGGGCACGCGCGCCATCTCCGGCAGCCTCGGCCTGGTGCGCGCCCTGCACTTCCCGCGCGCCGCGCTGCCGGTCTCGTACTGCCTGCAACAGCTCCAGCAGCTGCTGTTCTCCCTGTGCGCGCTGCTCGCGATCCTGCTCTGCTTCGGCGTGCCGCCCACCGCGTCCTGGCTCCTCGCGGTGCCCGTGCTCGCGCTGCAGTTCCTCTTCAACACCGGGCTCGCCCTCGTGCTCGCCCGGCTCGGCGCCAAGACCCCGGACGTCGCCCAGCTGATGCCGTTCGTGCTGCGGACGTGGATGTACGTGTCCGGGGTGATGTGGAGCATCGACAAGGTCCTCGCCGACCAGAACCTGCCGCGTGCCGTCACCGTGCTCCTTGAGGCCAACCCGGCGGCCGTCTACATCGACCTCATGCGGTTCGCCCTCATCGACAGCTTCCACGCCGACCAGCTCCCGCCGCACGTGTGGGCGTGGGCGGCGGGCTGGGCGCTGCTCGCCGGGGTCGGCGGGTTCATCTACTTCTGGAAGGCGGAGGAGACCTATGGGCGCGGCTGAGGACAGGAACGCGGGCCGGGGGCACCTGCCGACCGTCATCGCGGACGAGCTGCACATCGTG
>NZ_JBHYJH010000354.1:0-4010 GCF_042740445.1 Streptomyces sp. NPDC059003
CGCATGACCCAGCCGTGGGGGCGGTCCCCGACCGCCCCCACAAGCCCCGGGCGGATACCGCCCGCGGTTGCCGCTGCCCAGTTGCCTTGTCCCGGAACCGGCCAGCCCAACCGTGCCATCGGCATCACCGGTGCCAGAGCAGTAAGGACGTTCCGCAACCGGACGGTCAGGCAAGCGCGTTCACGGGGCGCAGCATCCCCTCGGTGAGATCCCCTCTCCACGGCTACCAAGACTGCGCAACGAAACCAGCCGCTCCAGGCCTGCCGACCGCCCCACCAATCCCCCCCGCACCCCAGCCCCGCGCCATCCCCTCCCGGAACCGACACACCACCGCCCTGTCTGCGAGGCTGCAGACGTTTTCGCAGGTCAACGGCCCCCAATACCTGATGCGCAGCACCTAGCGTTCTTCGAGCCGGAGAGCAGCGCACCCCACTCCACACACCACAGACACCACCCGGCCTCACGCGCTGCACCCCAGCAAGGACCGACGGATTGCCGCTGTTGGCGCCTGCCCGGCCATCACCGTCACACCGGCCGCGGAAGCGGTGACCACCACCCCGCCCCTGGCCCTATCCCACCCCCCCCAGTCCATCAAGGAGGACTCCATCATGAACAAGGCCGCTTGGGACGCCACCCCCACCGACTACCAGACCCGTCTCCTGCTCGCCGCACTCGCCGACACCCAGCACCGCATCCCGTCCGACGCCAAGCGACGAACCCTCAAGATCATGGCCGACCGTCAGTGGGTCCGGCCGCGCCGACTGGCGCTCATCGAAGGAGGCATAGCGGACTGGCGGCTCACCCACCACGGCGTGAACGCGGCCAACCGGGCGCACACAGCGCAGCTCCCCGCGGGACACCCCGTCGGCTCCGCGGCCGTGGAGCCGCAGACGGCCCGACGCATCGACCGGTGGACCGTCAAGGACCGTGAGGGCACCCTGATCACCGAGGTTGAGGCGACCAGCTACCACCACGCCGTCCAGGTGGCCGACCAAGACCCGCAAGTGCGCGCCGCAACTCCTGGAGCAGGAGGCGGACTGATCTTCACGCGCCTGGCTTCCATCGAGAAACCCGCCCCGACGGCTGCGGCTGCCGCCCCGGCCCCGTTCTGCCCACCCACCCTGCCCTGGTACAGCCGCGTACGGCGTGCCTCCGACGGCCGCTTCGGCACCGTCACCGGCTACGACCCCGAACGCCGCACGATCATCAAGTGGGATGGGGCCGTTGTCCCCGACCCGCACCACTACACCAACGACGAACTGGCAACACCCGCCTTCCAGGTCTCTCCTGCCGTCACCCACTGCTCGGGCTGTGGCCACATCGTCGACGACGACGAGATCGAGGACAGCTACACCACGTGCTGCAACGAGGGCGCGTGCAGCGGCTGCGCCGCAGTGAACGGCGTCTACACGTGCGGCACCAAAGCCCCCGCCGACAGCCCCGCCTAGAGCGCCCGTCCGCCCCGGGGCTCGGCCTGCGCGCCCCGGGCTCCGCCCCCTCCGTCCGCTCCACACCCTTGAGGACCCCGTCATGCAGACCGAACTCCTGTTCGACCCCGTTGACGTCCAGACCCTGCAGACAGCCCCCGCGACCGCCACGCTGGCGGCGTCGAAGCCCAAGCCGAAGAGGAAGGCACGGACCGTGCACGCATCCGTGCCGCTCCAACCGCGGACAACCGTGCCCGACGAACTGATCCTGGACGCCGACTGGCTGGTCATATCGAGCAGTAGCGGCAAGGACAGCCAGGCGATGCTCGCGTACGTCGTCCGGCGCGCAAAGGCCCTGAAGATGCTGGCCAAGGTCGTCGTCGTCCATGCAGACCTGGGACGGGTCGAGTGGGAGGGCACCCTTGAGCTCGCCGAGCTCCAGGCACGCCTTGCCGGGGTTCGCCGGTTCGAGGTGGTCCAGGCACCCGGCGCCGATCTCCTCGAACGCGTCGAGATCCGCTACGGCAAGCTCAAGGCCAAGGCAGAGATTGAAGCCATCGAGCGGGGCGAGGACCCCACCACAGCAAAGGTCCCGCCGGCCTGGCCGTCGAGTGCAGCACGCTGGTGCACACCGGACGTAAAGCGAGGCCCGATCTGGACCCTCTACACCCGGCTCGCTGCCGAGCTCGCGCACCTGGGCCGCCCCGTGCGGATCCTGGAGTGCATCGGGCAGCGCGCCGCAGAGAGCAGCCAGCGAGCGAAGCTCGCCGAGGTAGAGATCAACCGCAGGGCGAGCAACGGCAAGCGGCACGTCACCACCTGGCGGCCCATCCACGCCTGGAGCGACCGGAAGACGTGGCGTGAGATCGCCCGCTCCCGTCTGCCGTACCACCCGGCATACGACGGGGGGAACCGACGCCTGAGCTGCGTGTTTCCGTGTCCTGGCGTGCAACAACGACCTCGTGAACGGCGCGCGGCGCGTACCGAAACTCGCCGCGGCATACACCCGGACCGAAGCCAAAGTCGCAGCCGACTTCAAGAAGGGCCTGTCGATGCAGGAGATCATCCGGTGGGCCCAGGCCCTAGAGAAGGCCGAGGGGCCCGCCCCGCGGCCGCCGCTTGGTACAGCGATGACTGAGCACGTCGGGCAGGCCGTGACCAACAAATACCGCAACCGGCAACTCACATTGTTCGGCCTGACCGCGTGAACTCCATGCCCGCACTCGGCCCAGAGTCCGGCGCGGACAGACTGGCCCCGACCCCGTCCCGATAGAGAGACGACCGTCGCCGACCCGCCTGCTGCCCACCCACCGCAGCATGCGCTGCGCACCCGCCAGTCGCAGGCCCGGCATGCCAGGGCCCTCGATGTCAGCGCGGACACGGAGCAGCTCCCGGCAACCCGAGGGCCCATCGGGGCATGACGCCCCGGGTCTGGCCCCAACCTGACCCCCAGGCAGAGGAATTCGCTGGTCGCAGCGACCCGTCCACACTGATTCCCGACCTAACGTCTCCTCCCACCACAGCACCCGCAGGCCCACCGCACTTCGCCGTGCCCGGTCCCGCTGAGTACGCGCCCGGCCTGGGGCCCGCCTGGCGCCTCGTGTATGACTTCTCGCTTGTCTCATAGCCCATCTCCCCGCCTCTTCCTTGGAGCCACCTATGTCCGCTGTTCCTCAACTGCCTCTGTTCCCGCCGCCAGCCGTCCCGCTGCGTTTCGCCGACGGTGACCGCTACGAGTGGCCACGCTCCGAAGACGTATGGGCGCGCACGCGGGGGTGGTGGGTGCCTTCGCTGGCTGGTGACAGTCGAGACGACGGCACCGGATGGTGGAGCGACGCCGAGATCAGCGCGAGTCTGCACCGAGCCACCGCGGCGGAGGACGCGACCAAGCGGTTCGTTCCCGCCCTGCCGGGCGACCGGCTGCCCGGTCGGCCCATCCGCGCGCTGCCGCCCGCCGTCGACCGCACCGCACAGTACGTTCTCGACCACCAGGCCAACCGGCTCGTGCCGATACGGGAACTGGTCGCGGCGTACGACGAGGATGCGGCGCACGACATCCCCGGTGTCCTCACCGCGATGGAGACCGCGCGGGTGCTGTCGAGGATCGACGCCGAGCACGACCCCGTGCGCGTGCAGTACGACGAGGACGCGGGACGGATCTATGCCCGCTATCAGCGCCCCAGCGACTTCGGCGTGTGGACGGACGCAGGTTTCCCGCCGGTCGTGACGTGCCTTCACGTGTTCGTGCTCGCCGGGTCCCCGGCGAAGGCGGCGTAGCGGTGTCGGAGCCACAACCCCCTATCTATCTCTCTTCAAGGGGTGTGTGGCAGTGCCCGTGGGGTGTGCGGGTGTTGGCTGTTCACGGCCTGCGCCACACCCCCGGTCGGGCCCGTAGCGTCGTCTTCCGGCTGGGTAGCTGCGCTCGATCCCGGAGCGTCGCGCCGCTGTCCGCTATCACTCCCGCAAGGGAAGGCCCCCGTGCACACCCACACCACCCCTCACGGAGCCGCCCCCGGAGGCGTCTGCCCCCGACTAGGGACTGTGTGAGGTTGTGATCAGTCGGGGGTCTTCAGGAGGTCGTTG
>NZ_JBHYJH010000355.1:0-4000 GCF_042740445.1 Streptomyces sp. NPDC059003
CGCCAGCCACAACAAGATCATCTCGCCCGTGACCAGCCGCTACGGGACAACCTTTTAGCAGTCCGCAACAGCTCGCAGCAGCCTGTTCCCTGACTTCGGCTTCGCAGAGATGCTCGGCCGAGGGGTCGACGCGATATCCCGGTACCGGGCCGTGCGACGGGGTGGGGGTACCCGGCACTACGTCAACGGTCGTGCCCCGGTGAGCCGTCTGCCACCAGCACGGCTGGCGTCCGGGACCGGGGTGGGCGGGTGGCCTCGGGCTGGATGGCTGGCCCGATCGCGACGGTGTGGCGGATGTGAGGGAGCGCTGAGAGGCGGTGGGTGGCCACGACGACCGGCCGCGTGACTGCCAGCTGGTCGAGGACGTGCAGGACGCGCTGTTCGCCGACTTCGTCCAGGTGCGAGGTGGGTTCGTCCAGCAGGAAGAGGTCGGCGTCGGTGAGCAGGGCGCGGGCGATCGCCAGGCGCTGCCGCTGGCCGCCGGACAGATCGATGCCGCGGCCCAGCGCGGTGTCGAGGCCGTGGGAGAGCCGTGCCACAGCCTCGTGCAGTCCCATCGACTCCAGGGCGTCCCATAGGTCTTCGTCGCGCCGGTCGTGGCCGCAGCCCATGGTCAGGTTCTCCCGCACGGTGCCTTCCAGCACTGTGGGCTGCTGCTCGACATAGACGACGCGGCGGCGCAACTGTGCGAGCTGCCATGAGCCGACTTCGCGTCCCAGTACGTGGATCTGCCCCGTGTCGGTGTGCGTGAAGCGGCCGATCAGTGTGAGTGCGGTGGTCTTGCCTGTCCCTGATGGGCCGGTGAGTGCGGTCAGGCCCGTGGCTGGGACGGTGAAGGATACGTCGAGCAGGGCCGGACCGGCTCCGGGATGAGCGAAGGTAACGTTCTGGAAGACCACGGCCGGATGACCGGCGCCAGGAGTTGCTCGTGCGGGACTCAGAGGTGGGTCGGCCCGCTCCTGCGCGAGCGCCAGCAGAGTGGTGAGACGCTCACGCGCGGCCCGGCCGGCGTTGACGTGTCCGATGCCGACGGCGGCAATGGTGACCGGGCAGGCGAGGAAGAGCAGGAGGAAGAAGAACGCGTTGAAGGTGGCAAGCGACAGCCCGCCCATGGCGACGCGCCCTGCCGCGGCCACGATCACTACCACGAGGGCGAGTTGCTGGCCCAGCCCCACCAGTGGTCCGATGAGTGCCTGGAGCCGGGACGCGGTGACGCAGACGGCGCCGAGCTCGGCCGCGGCGTCCCCGAGCGCCCTCACCGTGGCCGCTTCGTGGCGGTACGCTTTGATGCTGGTGAGCGCGGACAGGTGCGCGATGAGGCGTTGTCCCAGGTCGGCCAGGGCTGCGAGCTGGGCACCGGCCACGCGACGCGTGCGGGTGAGCACTCCAGCCAGTGGTGCGCCGACCAGGACCAGAACGCAGACGGCCAGCAGGGCGAGACGACCGTCCAGACAGGCCATGGCCATGAGCGTGGCGGCGGTGCCGAACGCGGCGACCGGAAGGTGGACCACGGCGGCTTCCATCCCTGCCCGTACCTGCGCACAGTCGGAGGTGATCCGCGCGCTGATGTCGCCGGTCCCTCGGGCCCGTACGGCGGACAGCGGAAGCCGCACCACATGGTCGATGACCTGGCGCCGCAAGCGCAGCACCAGTTGTTCCCCGGCCCTGGCGAGCAGCCATCCGCATCCGCCTTGGGACACCGCCGCACCCAGAGCGGTCACGACGAGCCGCAGCACCGGGACGGTAACCGGGTCGTTCCGGGTGAGGGCGGCTGTCACGTCCTTGATCATCCACGGCAGGGCGAGACCGGCCCCGATGGAGCACCAGGCGAGGGCGGCGGCACAGCCCAACTGTGTACGGCTGCCGTGCAGTAGTCCGGCCACGCTCAGGCCCCCTTGCGTGACCGGTGCGGCTGGTGTGCTCACGGATCGGCGCCGAGGGAGGTCATCTCGCTGACCTCCCTCGGCCCGCGCCTGGTCCTCGGCCGCGAACCGTTCGGCGACCTCCTCGTCTTTGCGCATCAGCAGGCCCAGATCGGTGTCCCGGGCGTCCCCGTCACACAGCTCGGCGCAGGTCTCCTGCACCTCGGGGCTCCACAGCCCGATGTCCCGCACACAGAGAACGATCCGGGAGAACAGGGTACACCGCAGTTCTCCAGCACTTCGGTGCCGCGCAGCCGATCGCGCATCAGGTGGCAGCCCCCGATGACGAACACCTCACGGCCAGTTCGGTCGCGCTCAGCTGCCGGTAGTGGTCCCGCAGCACCATCCGGCTGAAGGCCACGTGCCGGGCCTCGTCCTGCATCACGTAGGCGAGGAGCTGACGCGGCAGGGGTTTGCTGGTGGTGTCGCCCAACAGTCCGAACGCGGCCAGCGCCAGTCCCTCGATGAGGACCTGCGTGCTCAGGTAGGGCATGTCCCAGCGGGAGCCGCGCAACGTGTCGTCGAGCGGCGCGCAGGCTGTCATTGACCGGGTAGTTCATCGACAGCTTCTCTGACAGGAACCGGGAGAAGATCTCGACGTGCCGGGCCCCGTCCATGGTCTGGGTCGCGGCGCAGAACTTGGCATCCAGCTCGGGTGCGCTCTGCACAATGCGGGCAGAACAGATCATGGCCCCTTGTCCCCCGTGCAGGAACTGGCTGAACTGCCAGGCGGCGTAATGCGTGCGCAGTTCCTGCCGGTCGGCCGGACCGAGCCGGTCCCAGTGGGCGGTGCCGTGCAGCGGCAGCACCTCGTCCGGGGTGCCGAGCGGGTCGGCCGGGTCGACCTCCACGTTCCAGTCGATCCGCCGCACGGCGCCCCATTGACAGTCCTTGCCGCGCTGGTACAGCGCGAGCAGCCGTTCCCTTCCCCCGTCATCCCTCCAGGTGAAGGCGGCTTCTCCGCCGACGGGCACGGTCCAGAGCGGGTCCCGGAAACAGGTGCTGCGGGGGTCTGCACGGGCGATCTCCTCGGGCAGGTCACAGAGGCTGGTCAACGTGGTCGGGGGTGTAGTCGACGGATTGCGCGTAGGCGTCCAGCAGTCCCTGGAGCGGCTGCTCGGACAGGCCGGGCTTCCACAGTTCCACGGCCATCTCGCCGTGGTAGAGCATCGGCCAGCGGACGTAACACCGTGGGTCCAAGGGGTCGTTGACGGCGTGTGACCTGGTCACGGTGTCGGCGGCGACCTCGGCCATGAGGTCGGTGCCGCAGCCGAAGCCGTACGGATACAGCTCACGGTGGGGCGGCACGGACTCGATGACGGCCGGATCGGCGTGCCGTACTCCGACGTGGGCGTGCACACCACCGCGGATCGCGGGGACCTCACGTTCGCCGTCCGGATCGAGCGCCCAGCTTCCCGAGGCGGTACGGCTGACCCGGACCGTGGGTGCGGCGGCCAGGAACGCGCAAACCTCCCACGCCTCCACCGAGGGGCCCTTGACGTCGTGCCCCTCCGGAGCGAGCACCTGAAGGTGCCCGTCCACCGGCTTGGGCGCGAGGACGGTGACCTCGCCCCGGCGCAGTGCGCGTTTGTCGACGTCCCAGCTTCCAGAGGCGGTGACCACCACTGCCTCCAAGTCCGGGTCGTAGACGAAGAGCATGCCCTCGCTCATCCGCCTCCAGCCTAGGAACTCCTGGTACAAGGCGGCGAGTTCATGGGAGACGTAGCGGTCCACGCGCTCCGGCTCGGGCAGCAGGCCGAGGCGGCCCATCCGGTGGCCGGCCGCCGCCAGGTGCTCGGGGGCACACGTGGCGGCCCAGGCGGAGGCGGGCAGCGCGTCCGGAAGCACGTCGTAACGGTCGCCGACCTCATGGGCACAGGCGGCGCTGACCAGTCGGTCGCGCATCCGGTCGGCGAGGTCGGTGGTCTCGGTCGGGTGCCCGCCCTCCAGAGTGATCAACGTGGCTTCCCGTACGTGCCGGTTGACCAGGACCACCCGGGGAGAGGCCATCCGTGCCATCGTAGCCCTGCCGATCTCGACCACCGAGCTGTGCGCCAAGTCCCCAAGCTCCTCATGCA
>NZ_JBHYJH010000356.1:0-3998 GCF_042740445.1 Streptomyces sp. NPDC059003
GTTCCCATCTCGCCAGCCGCGCCTTCCTGAGCACCGGCGGGCTGCTCGGAGGCGTCCGCCGTCGCCTGCGGTAGCAGATCCGAGGGCCCGGTGACGGCCTCCGGCCGTCCCGGGTCCTGTTCCGGGCGAGCGCCCGCGCCCATAGCGGTGTTCCCGGATGCGGGGCCGTCGGCGGCCGATGGCCGGTCTCCGGCGTCCTCGGCGGGTGCTGCGGCGCGGAAGGCGGCGACAGTCGCCTGCGAGCGGGAGGCCAGAACGGTGGCCGCATCCTTTACGCCCCGCAGCGGGGCGCGCAGGTCCTCGTCCACCACGGCCTCCAGAGCCGTGCTCCAGGCCGCCACGGTGTGGACCTCGCGCACCACCTGGTCCGCGCCGCCCTGATCGGGGCCGTACCGCAGTGTCGACGCGGCGCGGGCGTATGCGGCGTGCAGCTGCGCGATGGGATTGGCCGGACGGGAGCCGTCGGGGTGGTCCTGACGGCGGTCGGCGTCGACGTACGCCTGGACAGCGGGCAGATCGCTCCACTGCTGGAATGCCTCGCTCAGCCGGTCGGTGTCCGCCTGCGCTTCCTCGTCGGTGGTGTACGGCTCGGCGAGGTCGAGCGGCGGCACGTTCACGTCCATGCGCACCACATCCAGCTCCGGCAGTTCAGCGGCGGCTGATGCCTCAGCGGTTTCGGTCTGCGCGGCGTCGTCCAGCGTCGGCGTCACCACGGCTGCGAGGGGCTGCTGAGCTGCATCTGCTGTCGACGTCTCCCAGTGGTGGGCCTGGCGGTGCGCCAGAGCCAGTGCCTCACCGGCGGGGGCGCGGTCGGCGTACTCGGCGACATCGGCGCGCTCGGTCCAGCTGCACACACACCACGCCTCGACCCATGACGTGCCCGGGCCGCCGAGGGTGACGGCCGTCGCGTGCGGCACTCCGTCAGCAACCGCCGTGGCGTGGAGGCGGAGGCGGTCGAGCATCGGCGCCCATGCGGACGTGTAGCTGTCGACGGCGGTGCAGGATGCGATCGAGGTCCCCGCCTGGTCCTCGATCAGGAGCGGCGCCAGGTCATTGGAGGCGGTGCGGCCTTGCCACTCCCGGCGGACCGTGTACAAGGCGCCGGTCTCGGCGGTGATCGTCCACGAGCCGTCAGGGTGGTACTGGATCGCCTCCGACTCCCCGACTTCCGGCAGTATCCACAGTCCGGCGTCATAGCGCATGCGGCGGGCGGCGGTGAACCCGGCGGCCAAGTCACCGCCAGCCTTGGCCGCATGCTCAGCGACGGCCGCCAGGGCCGCGCTCTCGCCCTTGCCGGAACCGATGCTGATCACGTCCCACCGGCCCGACGGCTCTACACCGTGCCAGGTCGCCCGCCACATGATCCCCCGCGCGCCCTTGCCCTGGGCGTCGTGGGAAATCCCGTACTCGCCGACGGTCAGCCCGGGGCCGGTGACGGTGAACTCATACCAGGACGGCTCCCCGTCGCGGTCCCGCGGGCTGACGGTCAGCGTATTGACGTCGATGCCTCCGGGCGCCTCCTCAGCAGGCTCCGGCGCCGCGTTGCTGCCCTCCACCGCCGAGCCGGCGGGTCCGAGGGTTGCGACAGCCTCGCGGGCGGCCTCGGTCGCCGCTTCCATGTGGGTCGTGCTATGCCGGGCGACCAGCGCGGCCCGGTCCTGGCGGGCTGCGAATGCCTTCTCCGCCGCCCGCTTCTGTGCCTTCGCGTCCCCGCCCGCAGCCTTCACCTCCGCTCGCGCTTCACGCATAGCGCGGTCGTCGCCCGCTTCGCACGCCTCGGCGATGACCTGACCCGTCAGAGCCTGGGCGGGCCATGGGGCAGTCTCTCCGGCATCCAGCGCGGCCGACAGCATCTGTCCGGCAAGCTCAGCGATTCGGTCGGGCCACTGCTTCCAGTGCAGGTCGACCACCTTCGGATCACCCTTGGCCAGGGCCTGAACGAGGCTCTGAACGTCGTGGTGACCGATGCGCCTGTCCTCGTCGTTCAGGAGCCGGTGAGACAGGCACCGCGCGCACACGGTGTAGCGGCCAAGCTCGACCTCCTGGTCAGTGACGACGGCGACCGTGTACCGGGCACCCGAGCGCTTCGCGCTGCACTTGCCGACGTACGGCGCCGACGCATCGCAGTACGCGTCCGGCGTGTCGGCCATGTCGTCCGTGAGCTGGGCCCTGACGCGCAGCCGCGCGTTCGGAATGGCGTCCTGGGCTGAGTGCCAAATCTTCCACTCGGCGACGTACTGCCGGTTATCCGGGCCCTTCCGGGACCAGTCCTCACCGGTGTGGCCCTGCGCGCCGTCCGGGCTGGTCAGGTGCTCCCAGCCCCACCGGCACGACGCGATCAGGCCGATGCGGCCGAAGCGGCGGATCAGGTAGACGCCCTCTTCGAGCTGGACGCGGTCCGTGGTCGTCTCGAACGGGGGGGTCTGCGCCGTCAGGTGCCCGTAGCGGGCCCACAGGGCGGCGAACCGGGTACGGGTCGCGGTGTCCTCACGGATTCGCGCCAGCACGGCGGCAAGGGGCCAGTCGTCCGCGTTCGCGTTCCACCAGTAGGAGCCGTCAGCGTTGTGACCGGCCTGCCAGTGGTCCTCATCCGGAAGGGCGTGCGTCACCGGGCGCAGCCGGTAGGTGTGCCCGCCCGCCGTTGTCAGAATCCAGCCGTCCGCCGGTTCGCGCTCGTCGGTGAACGACACGGGCGCGATCGTCTCGCCCTCGATGAGCGCCGTCTGGAGCTGCGCCCTCCGCCCGTGCTCGGGGGCAAGCGGGTCATCAGCAGGAGCGGCCTCGCTGCCCGTGGCCGTCTCCGGCTTCGCCGGGCTCTCTGCCGGATCTCCGAATAGCCCGAGCTGTTGGGTGCCCGCGCGGGGGCCCATGTCTGTTCCTTCCGGGGGGCGGTCGGCTGGCTGGTCCTGTGCGCCCTGTTCCTCGGGGGCGGCCGGGGTGGGCTCGTCGGCGGTGCCCGGGTTCGCCGTGGGCGAGGCGGCCGCCGCCCGCTCGGCCAGGTAGGCGACATCGGCGTGCAGCCGCTGGGCCTGGACGTCCAGGTGCTGACGCAGCTGGTGCAGCGGTCGGCCGACGTAGCCGTTGAGCACGTCGTCGTCGGTGGCAGCGAACAGTGCGGCTGCGGCAGTGGCCGCGACCTCCATCGCCGCGGCGTTGGCCCGGTAGGCGTCCACGCCCCTCGCGGCCGCGTCGATCGCCCCGATCGCTTCACTGAGCGCCTGGATCTCGGCCTGGGGGCCGGTGTCGCCGTCCGGCCAGACACGCGAGGTGACTTCCGCGACGGCGGCGTGCAGGTCGTAGGTCCGCCGGGTCTCGGACGCGACCTGGTCGTGACTGCCGTGGCGCCCGAACACCGCGGCGACGTCCTGCGGCGCCCGCCGCTCACGGGGCACCACCAAGACCTCGTCCGTCATCCCCAGGGCGAAGCCGTTACCAGTTCCGGCGGCTACGTCACGAGTGGAGAACGCCATGGCGCTGCCCCGGCGATTACGGTCCGCGAACCGCAGTTCGGTGACCGCCTCACCCCGCGCACCGCCCTCTGCGATGAGATCGCCCAGGCGGACCTGCGCCACGGTACGAGTCTCCGGCCGCAGATCATCACGATGCTCGGACGGGATCACCTGCACCCGCGTGGGCAGGTACCGGATGAAGACGCGTTCGGGAGCGGCCAGCTCGGTCCCGTTCTGGTCGAGGATCTTGGCGTCCAGGAGCGTGACGTTCGAGTCGTAGTCGCGGAACCCGGGAAAGACGGTGCCGGTGACGGTGGCCGTCTCCGGCACGGGCACCCCCCAGGCCTCCCCGTCCCACTCGATGCTCCTGCCGCTCACCACGGCCGTGATCCGGTTGCCGCCCTGCAACGTCTTGCGGGCGACCTGGTGCGGGTCCTGCGACACCACGGCGGCCGCCGTCTCCGGCTCGGCGGGTGCTTCCACGGGCTGCTCGGCGTCGGCCGGCGCCACCGTGTTGTCGGTTCCGGTCTCGGGGGCCGTACGGACCGC
>NZ_JBHYJH010000357.1:0-3976 GCF_042740445.1 Streptomyces sp. NPDC059003
GATCATCGACCGCATCTGCCGCTACTGCACACGAATCTCCGGACCGGCTCACTAGGGTGCGTACTCGTCGACCCAGTTGCCGTCGGGGAGGTAGCGCGCGCTGCCGTGGGCCAGGTACCAGGTCTCCAGTCCGCTAACCGTGTATGCGAGGTGGCGGACGTAGTTCCGGACCGCCTCCTGGTGCTGGCCGAAGGATGGGAGGTGCTCGTAGAGGTGCAGGAGCTCCTGGACGTCGGCGGTGTAGACCTCCAGCATGGCGGTGCAGGCATCCTCCAGGGTCAGGCCCCGTTCGTGCTGGAGCACCAGGGCGAGGTTGATGACGTCACCCACCTCGGCGGGGCGGGCGAGCTCCTTCATCAAGGAGAAGGCGTCGTTCTGCCAGGCGGCCAGCCGGGCGACGAGGTGCTCGGCCCGGGCGATCACCGGATGGGTGATGATGTCCTCGGGGAGACCAAGGTTGAGCTCGATCTCCACCATGCGCTGGTAGGGGATCTGCACGATGGTGTGCGGCCGGAACCGCTCGAGCTCGGCGAAGGTGGGGATCCGGCGCTCTCGGCGCAGCGCCGACTCCGTGGTGAGCCCCTTGTAGAAGTAGCCCTCCACGGAGCGGATATAGCGGTCGAACCAGCCGGGCGGGGCCAGCGAGAGGCACAGGTCTCGCAGCTGGGCCACCTTGTGCACCAGAGGGTGATCGGTTGGCTGTTCCGGGGAGCCACGCAGGATGGAGACCACCCTGTCCTGAGTGCGGGTTAGCCGGGTGGGTTCGCAGATGCCGAAGTAGTCGTCGAACAGTGTGGTCCAGAGCAGGTGCAGGGCACAGGCGAGCGCGCGCTCGGGGGAGGTGGAGTGCGGGTGGCAGTGCACGGTCGCGTACCCCATCTCCATGGAGACGACCTGCTCCCGTGCCTGCGGGCTCAGGTGTGTCAGCTCGCGGCACCAGCGGTCGAACTGCCGGACCGTGTTCTCGGCGTACCGGCAGCTGTCTCCCGGATAGAAGACGTCGGGCAGCCGATACTCCTCGAGGCGGAGGAAGGCGGGCATGTGGTCTAGGTACACGGTTACCTCTGGTTGTCGCAGGCGTAGGAGTCGCGGTCATAGCTCTGGATGTAGGCGTCCACCCCGCGCCAGCCCAAGATGACGAAGCTGAGGTGGTGGACGTGGTTGGCGACCGCGTCGTGCAGGTCGCCGAAGTCCGGCAGAGTGGACTGCAGGCGGACGAATTCGGCCAGTTCCCGGTCGTGTAGGGCGAGCGCACGCTGCCACGCTGGCCGGGCGTCGATGTCGTGCTCGTGGGCCAACACGTTGATGAGGTTGACGCTTCCCATGCCGGTGTGCATATTCTTCCTTGCCGTAGGACTGGAACTCATTGATCCAGCCGGTGATCCGGACGGGGAGGGACTTGAGCGTCCTCACCATCGGGTGGTCGTGCACCGTGGCGAGCAGGACGGCCCAGGTCTCCACCTCCTTGATAGCCAGGAAGGGGTGGATCATCAGCACCTTCTCCCGCATCGCCGTGTGCTTGGCGAGGGAGGGGCGGGTCCCGTCGTGCAGCCAGGTGCTTTCGGGAAGCAGCCCTTCGGCGTAGAGATCGAGTTCGTCGGCCCACCGGTCGACCGATGTGGCCGACAGGTAACAGAGCAGCTCCGACCGGAGCGCGGCGACTAGTGGTGCCAGCATCACCCTGGTGCGCTCTGCGGCCACCCCCCCTCGCCGCTGCGACCGTAAACGCACGCAGGCGCCGTACGACGTCGGGGTGGGCCCTTCGTATGTGTCGTCCTGGTACAGAGAGAACAGCATCATCCGAGCCAGTGGGAGGAGCCGCTCCCAGGTGGCCATGTATCCCGTGCGGGCTCGCTTGAAAGGCTCGGCCATCTCCGCCGGTACCAGGACGCGCAGTTCGCCGTCGATCCACTCCCGCTTGGTGTGCTCCTGGATTGCTGCCGCGTTCGGATTGGCTAGGGCCGCAGAGGGATAGCTCAGTCTGGCTAGGAGTTCTCGTTCCGTGGCGGTACTCCTTCCACTGCTTGGCCTGCTGATCGTGCGGTGGTAGCCCGCAGCTGAGTACGAGATGCCTTGCAGACGTGCCGTCCGCTCCACCGACGTCATGTGCTCGACGGCTTCGAGGATCGTGGAACCGCGAGCCGGGGTCTGGGGTAGACGGGAGCCCTGTGCTTCCGAAAGGTCTGCAGGGCCTGGTGATTCGTGGCGTGGAATGTGCGGTCTTGCGTGACTCGACGTCGTAGAG
Organism: Streptomyces sp. NPDC059003; assembly: GCF_042740445.1. Lineage (NCBI taxonomy): Bacteria > Bacillati > Actinomycetota > Actinomycetes > Kitasatosporales > Streptomycetaceae > Streptomyces > Streptomyces sp. NPDC059003. The sequence continues at coordinate 2,246 of NZ_JBHYJH010000357.1, forward strand.
GGTGGTGTCGAGTGCGGCATAGTGCGGCTCGTACCGCGTGCAGTGGCGCTATGGGGTGCAGTTGGTGATCAAATTCTTCCGGTCTGCAGGTGCTGCTGGGCGGAAGGGAGTCGAACGCGCATCGATGGACCCTCAGCGGTGGAAAGGCGCGGTAGGCATGCCGGAGGATAACCACACGACCTTGGGGGAGTCGCGCCCTCGAGGCTCTGGGTGTGGCCGGGGCCGTCCACGCGAGTGGCGTGTTCGGGAGCTTCACCTAGGGTGCCGATCACCTCCTCCTCATGTCTCTCGTGCCCGATCAGCAGGATTTGGTGTCGGCGGTGGCGTAGCGGATGGCCTCCTTGTGGAGCTTGGTGACCAGCGGGCAGGTGGCATCGATCGCAACACCACTGTGCCCTCGGGGACTTGGCCGATGTCGTCGAGGAAGGCGGCGCCCTTCTTCTGCGGGCTCGGGGCACCGGCCGATGAGGGCCACAGCCGCCACCGCGCGGGCCTGCGGGACATCTTCCTCGCCGGCTACGGGGTCATCCTCGATGCTAGCCAGCCACGCGCAGACCGCGACGGGGTGCCAGGAGTCCGGGTCGGCGGGGACGGTGAGCGGCATGCTGGTGTCCATCCAGTCGAGGGGCAGTTCTTGCCAACAGCCAGGGCATCCGGCCCCACTGGGTGGTCTTGCCCCGGTAACGGGGAGGAATGGGCCCACTGCGGGGCAAGACCACTATGGACCGGCCGACGGCCCTGCACGGCCCCCCCAGGTACCGGTGATACCGCACAAGAGCCCCAGCGCCGGGGCTCCCACCAGGCCGTCTGAAGGATCGGCCCACACCCTGACCATACCCGTTGCCCCGCGCATCAAGACGGCGCACGACACGGCGCCCGGCAGCACGCGCCCGGCGTACGGCAACGACCGGCAGACGCCCGGTGTACAGGGTGACCAGGGAGGTATGGCAGGAATGCCCGGCACGAGGCGACAACGGCTGAAACCCGTATTCCGCGCGACGGTTGGGGCAGGCTATCCCCGGGGTAAGCGCCTTGATAGCACCGGGCGGCATGAGCTGTGGATGTGCGAACACACGACGGCTCCGGGCCCTTCGTCCCAGTCGGCCTGTTCCAGGCCGGGGTGAACTCCCGCGCACCCCGGCGCCCGCCGGGACGGTGTGCGAGGGCCATGTGGAGGGGAGCCGCGGGCGCCTCGCGGCCGCCGCCGCAGTACGGCATGCGGCGGCGTGTCCGCGCTGCCCATGATGTACCCGCTTCAGATCCACCACCCACGCTTCTGAGGTTTTCAGCTGGGGGTGCCATCGTGCCGGGGGCGAGGGTATTTCGATGTCATGCGGTCCCGATGGGTGAGGGGCCTCGCGATTTCCGGACAGGCATCTGGTGATGGTTCTATGCCGCGATGCGCAACTTCAGGTACTCGGCGTGGACTTCGCGCGGAGGACGGTAACCAACTGCCGAATGAGCCTTTTTCATCTTGCCGCTGGGAGGGTGAAAGGCCTGGTCAGGTGGGTCTTGGGTGACAGGGCAGGGCTCCTGGTCGTTGGTGTGGTAGTTTCACTCGTCACACTGGCGTCTGAGGGGCCCTGTTGGTTCCGTATTCGGGCCTTCCACCTGGGAAGTAGGCGCCGTTTCGTGTGGTTATGCGGCCAGGTTCATGTTACGTGATGCTTCGTAGGTGAACTTCTTTCATCCTGAATGGTCGCAGGTCAACAGCGTGTGGTTGGCTTGGAT
>NZ_JBHYJH010000358.1:0-3967 GCF_042740445.1 Streptomyces sp. NPDC059003
CCGGCGCGGGCATCGCGAAGTCCTCCGCCCGGATCTACCGGATCTCACTGACGACGTGGGGGTGGATGCTCGCCGGCGAACCTGCGCCGACCGGACCCGCCCGCCGGGGCGCGAAGCCGCCCGTCTTCCCCGTCGCCGCGATCGACGACCCTGCACTGGCGGAGGTCTTGGCCGAGCTGGCAGCGGCGCGGGCGGACGAGACGGACGCCGACACCGTCAACCGGGAGCTGTCCATCGCGCGCAAGGCGATCGGCTGGTGGCAGCGCCAGGGCTGGATCGAAAGCGATCCGACGATCGGCATCGAGCGGCGGCCGGCACCGCCGGACCGCACCAAGGCTCTCTCGGAGAACCAGATCGCCGCCCTGTGGCGCCTGGACGTCGGCCTACGGGAGAAGCCGCGGTGGAAGATGCTCTACGAGTCCGCCGCACGGGCCGACGAGGTGCTGTGCCTGAACGTGGAAGACCTGTACCCGCAGGACAAACGCGGCAGGATCATCGCCAAGGGCGGGGCGACGGAGTGGATCCACTGGCAGTCCGGCACCGCCCAGCTGCTGCCCCGACTGATCGCCCGGCGCACCCGCGGGCCACTGTTCCTCACCGACCGCAAGGCCCCGGCCGGAACGCCGACGCTTGACGTGTGTCCCGAGACCGGCCGGGCCCGGCTCTCCTACCGCCGGGCCGAGGAAATCTTCGAGGAGAACACCCGGCTGCTGGCCAACCCGCTCGCCTCACCCGAGGACATCGAGGACCTGGACGGCTGAACGCTCCACCGACTCCGCCACAGTGCCCTGACACACGATGCCGAGGACGGCACCTCCACCCCGATGCTGCTGGCCCGCTCCCGCCACGCCTCCGTCCGCTCCCTCGAACGCTACGCACGGCCCGGCGTCGACGCGGTCGCCCGGCACGTCGCCGAACGCGACCCAGCTGCCCGGCGCAAGAGCCTCTGAACACACACATCACCGGCGGTCGGGACCCTGTTGCCTGAACGGAAAATTCCTCAGGTCACGGGCGTGCTGGCGCGTTCGTTGGCCAGAGGTTGAGGGCCTGGTCAGCTGGCGGGGGCGAGGGTGACGTCGTGGCCGAGGGCCTTGAGCTGGCGGACCAGGTCGCGGGTGCGGCGGCTGGGGTCGATCAGCCGCCGGTGGTAGTCGGAGTCGAGTTCGCTGTACTCGACGTCGGGATCGTTGATCAGGTGCCAGACAATGACGAGGATGGAGCGGGCGACGGCGACCAGGGCTCTGCGGCGGCCACGGCGCTTGACGATGCGTTTGTAGCGAGCGCCGAGGAAGGTGTCGCTGCGAGAGGCCGCGAGTGCCGCCTCACCGAGAGCACCCTTGAGCCAGGGGTTGCCCCTCCCGGTGGGGCCGGCGGAGTTCTTCGGGCCCGACTGGACGGTTCTGGGTGTGAGACGGGCCCAGGCCGCGAGGTGGTCGGCCGTGGGGGACACCCGCATATCCGGGCCGACTTCGGCCAGGAGGACCTGCGCGGTTCCCGGACCGACCCCCGGGATCGCGGTCAGCCGGGTCACCAGCGAGGGCCCTGGACGCGAGGTGTCGTCCTCTGGACCGGGCAGCTCTCCGACCACGGCCGTGATCTGTGCGGTGAGCTTGCCGATCTGCGCGGTGAGGTGGTCGATGCTGTCCAGCAGCGTCTGGCAGAGGAAGCCGTGATGGGTGTCGAACTGGCCGGTCAACGCTTCGGTGAGAGCGGCCTTCTTGGCGACCATGGTGCCGCGGGCCAGATCGGCCAGTGCCCGGGGGCTGCGCTCGCCGGCGATGGGCGCGGCGAGCATCGCCCGGCCGGAGACCCCGAAGACATCGCTGATCACACTGGACAGCTTGATCTGCGCATCCTCAAGGACCTTCTCCACGCGCTGCTTGTGACGGGTCCGCTCCTGGTAGAGGACGGTGCGCATGCGGGTCAGGTCCCGTAGCTGGCGCACCGGCTTCGGGGGCACGAACGAGGGCCGAAGCATGCCGCGCTCGGCGAGCTTGGCAAGCCAGACCGCATCGAGCTTGTCGGTCTTCGGACGGCCCGGCACGTTCTTCACGTCCCTCGCATTGACCAGCCAGCATTCCAGCCCATGTGCTTCCAGGAGGAAGAAGAACGGGCGCCAGTACGTGCCCGTCGCCTCCATGACGACCCGGGTGACTCTCTGGCAGACCAGGCGGTCGCCCAGCTCCAGTATCGCGTTGCTGGTCGCCGCCGCGTTCCACACCTCCTGGACCCGCCGTCCGGGACGGGTCTCGTGCGGGAGCCGCATACAGACCATGCCTGACGCTTTGGCGATGTCGATCGCCGCGACGCGGTCCACCAACTCCTCAGCTCTGCCGATCTCTTCCGGTCCGGTCATCGGAACCACCTCTCCTCCTCAGGCGCCGTGCCAGGCGACGGCCGCCCGTGGAGCGGGAGGGGACAGCGAGACTCTGAACGGCGTGCTCGAAGCGACAGTGCACAGCCCCTCGGACCGGCTCCGGCATCAGACTGTTTCGCGGGATCGAACCCCCAAGGCAACTCCGACGTCGACGGGCGGCCGCCAGCTCAATTTTCACGTCCGCAGGGCGTCACGGCAGGGATACGTGGACTGTTTCTGCCGTATTCCGGCTGGCCTCCAGGTTGTCCACGAGTCCCGTTCCTTTCGCAGTGTGGATGTCGCTGATGGGAACGGCAGTGAACGGTAGGGCCGGGATACGTCCGCAGGCGGCCTTGTGACCTGCCACTTCACGCCCAGGCGAGGCAGTGCGTGGGGCTGACTTCCTGCGTGGGCACATGGGGGGAGTCACCAGGTGTGGTCGCGGTTGCAAGAGGCGCCTGGCCGGTCCTTGGAGCGTGGGTCGCTGCGCCTCATCACGCGGCGCAGCGACCTGTGTTGGGTGTGCACTCGCGCGATCCAGCCCGGGTCTGCCACAGGCCCTGTGGAGGGGTGTTGGCGTTGCCCGGCGGCGTTCACATGGGCGCGAAGGTGCGTTCCAGGGGTGTGGACGGCGTGAACCGGGATCAGATGTGGTGGTGCGGCACGAGGGTCATGATGACGCGGTCTGTGATCGGCATAGCCGGGGCGGGAGCGCCCTGGTCGGTGATGCAGCCGTATACGCGGCTGCTGCTGGGTATGTCGCTCCCTGGGAACTCCTGCTCTGCTTCGGTGTCGCGGAGCGGCGCGAAGGTGGCCAGGTTCCACACCCAGAGGAGGTGGCCGCCCCGGTCCACGTCGGGCACGCACACGGCGAGGGCGCCCTTCGGCTTGGGTGTGGTGAGCAGGCGGGACAGGTATTCGAGCAGGGCCTGCAGGTCCTTCGGGTCGAAGTCGAGCGGGTTCTTCTCCGTTGCCGCAGCTACGCGTTGGAGGGTGTCTGTACGGCCGACGGCGGTGAAGAGGGAGCCGTTCGCGTTGTGCACGGTGATGGCCATTTCGTCGTCCCCGTCGTAGGCGACATCCATCGCGGAGGCGAGCAGGACCGCGGCGCGGGCGTGGGTGAACATGGCTGGTGCTCCTCGTGGTGGAATGGCGAGATGGCGTGGCGGCCCGCTCCCGCCGTCTACTGGGGGCTCTGTTCTGCAAGGGTGGTGGGCCACGTGCCCGGTGGTGGCCGATGCAGGGGGCGGATTGAGGTCTCTCGCTCGGCAGTGAGTGGTGCCGACGCTGCTGGTGACGCGCTGGGCATCGCGGCGCTGGGCCAGCAGATCCAGGCGCGCGTCGCCTTCGGCGTCGCCGCAGAGGAAGGGCTCGCTGTCTTCTGGGGGCATCCGCGGTGGCGCCGGTTCGTTCCGGCGTCGGCGTCGCCGTCGTCGTGCGCAGCGGTGCCCCTGCTCGGGGAGTGCCACTCGGGTGTTCTCGGTGGCCGTGGCGGCCGTTGGGAGATTCCTGGTGTGTGCGGCTCTCTGGGAGGGGCCAGGCGCGGCGTGGGGCCGCGCCTGGCGGGATAAGTGCGGCTAGGCCTGCGCGGTGGTGGTTTCAGTCGTCGCT
>NZ_JBHYJH010000359.1:0-3960 GCF_042740445.1 Streptomyces sp. NPDC059003
ACCCACGCCCGGCATCATGCCGCACAAACATCAAGCCACGTGAGACAACCTCTAAAGCCTCGCCACTTCAGGAGTGCACATGACATCACAGGACGAAGAGCATGAAACTATTGCCAGAAGGGATGCAGGAATAGACAGATCGGTTGGAATCTCCAATTCCAACTATCACCAAGACACAGGCGAATTTTATGCCATTCTAGAAGGAGGGTTCGACTGGTTGAACCGGTTAGCCTGTCTCCCCGGAAATAAAACGCCAACAGAAGTCACCCTGGAAATCTGCGGCAATATCAGGACCAAGGACTATGTAGTATCGGTGGGACTCTCGGAACTAGAGACCGACTTTGGATTCTCGATTTTTAACCTGCGCGGCGATCTAGCGTTGCGTGATAAAGCTCTGCAAGATGTTTCCCTTTCGGGTTCGCTCATTCTGGGCGACCGCATGTTCGACTTCGAGTGTTTCAGGTACGCCGACAATTGCTGGGGATTCCTAGGCGAGCTGTGGCTGAACGATAAAGTGACGTCAAGCACCCTATTGAAGGCGTTTGACGGCGGGGTTAAAATTCCAGGCATACTACCCGAGGTCACTGTATCGAAATGTTCGATTGTTTTCCTCAAAGAGCATGGAAGTTGGACGGCCGACTTCTGTTTGGCGGGGGCAGTCACGTCGCTATTGCCATCCGATAGTTTCGTTCTGCAGGCCGCGCGACGCGGCAGGAAAGGGTGGTCCTTTGACGTAGCGCTCGTACTGCACAAAATAGGTAAAGAAGAAAAGGGAATCATCTTACAAGGAGGCGCCCGAGAGGATTCCATTGAGCTTTCTGGCGCCGCCGTGTCTCCAAAGGGCGTCGCGTTAGCCGAACTAGTCGACCTCCTGACCGAGGAAACACTTGACCCGGGAATTTCCGAATTGGGTTTCCCCAGCCTCAAAGAGCTCCGCTTCAGAATCTTGAAAGAAGCTGGCAAATCCGTTTCCTGTGAAGTCGACGTCCAGGGGCGTTCGCTAACTCTTGACTTTGCCGCCCTGTAGGTCAGGCTTGGACTGCGAGATTGGATCAAAAATGTCACCTTTCTTTGCTGATGCAGATGGGAAGAATAGAAAAATGCTCGCCAAGAACACGGGGAGCGATATAGCTCGCTGGAAACGGGACGCCGAAGCGGTGAAGTCGACACTTGATACGCTAGAGAAACAACACCCTGGAGTGCCGATTCAACTCTGGAAGTACGAACCAAATGCGGCGTTTCAGGACGGAACGCGAATGGAAAGATTTTGCCGAACAGCATTTTCCATCGGAGATTTGGATACTGCAAAGTACGTAGCAATCATCGTCCCCGGAACAACTCACTCGGTCAATGGCCAGGTATTGACCGATGTGAACTGGGAGTATGGAAAAATAGAAGGTCCGTACGATATCGCGGCGAAGGGGACGTTGAAGGAACTCGCCTTGAAGAATGCGATACCACTATACGAAGAATGCCGCGAATTGAATAGTCAAAAGAAGTTCGCTGTCGTACTCTGGATGGGCTACCGGGCCCCGATGGCAGCACTCCGAGGGCCAGCCGTGTGGGCATTCGCCACAGATGGGGCACCAAAACTTATATCCGACGTTCTAGAATTTAGGAAACATAACAACACGGCGCGCCTTATCATCTCCGGCCATAGTTACGGTAGTACCACGGTCGGCGTAGCAGCAAAGGCCTTCCCTGCATACCCTAAGCCACCAGAACTAGTTAGTCAAAAATATCTTGCAGATTCGATTGTGCTCCTGGGGAGCCCTGGATGCTGTGCGATGAAAGCCAAAGAACTCGGTGACGAGAAACAGGTGTTCGTTTGTTCTGACTATTACGATATCATCACCTATCTCGCAGCATTCGGACGCGATCCTGCAGCTACGACCTTCGGAGCCGTCACCCTTAAATCGAAGGTGCCTGGGACAGCATTCAAAAAGAGCAGTTGGCCAACTTACGCCTTGAGGTGGTGCGCGCGCCGCCTCTTCGGTGGTCCCACCTCTCACTCTCACTACTACGACCCAAAAAACCCGTCACTGAAAAGCATCGCCAGAATTACCGTACAGGAAGAACCGGAAAAGGTGACGAAATGTCAAGGGCGGAGCCTTCTGGGATCCTGGGAAAGTAAACAATTCAACTGGGCAATCCCCCTGGCAGCATACCGCCACATTGGCATGAGCCCTGACATGTGGGCCACCAGTAGTGAGGTCGTGAAAAGTGCCGTTATGGCCTCTCTGCAAAGCGAACTCAGGCCATTGGATGATAAAGACCCTAACGAGGAGGCCCCCAAGAACTCCTGACGAAATGATTTCCGAGTTGGTTGGACCACTCTGGGACCGTTGATCCAAGGGTGCGGGGAAGGGCTGATTCATAGTTCTGGGTGCCGGGCGAATGGACTGGTCACACTGGTGTGAAGCGGTGCTGGTTGGGCGTGTGGGATGCAGCGAAGCTCCGGTTGACGGGGCTGGCCTCGCGAGTCACCCGGAACAGGCGGAGCTTTGATTTGCAGTAAGTCTGCCGCTGTTTGTCTGGTCACGACACCCACGCGTCAACACCACGGGGTCGTGGGGCTGAAGGACACTGCCCGGTCCGCGGACACCTCTTGGGCATGGTCGCTCTGCGGTATGGTCTTGCTGGTCGCGGCCTGCGCGGTCCTGGCGGATGCCCGTTCGTATGCTGCGGTCGGCCAGTGGGCCCGGCATGCTCCGAGGAGGCCCTGGCCCGTCTCGACTGCCGCATCGCCGGGCCGTTTGCCGTGTGCGTGGGGCGGAAGAGGTGTGCGCGAAACCCAACATTTCATAGACGCCGGGCTCTTGATACTGACTTCGGTTCGTCAGGGTGATCTTTCGTGCAGCGCTTGATGTTGCTGGGGTGTTGGCCGTATTTCGTTCTGTGTGAGGTATGCGGATGGGGGCGGGCTGACGGCTGCGGGGCGTCAGCGCCGCGAGGCCGTGCGAACACAGGCGGCCGAATTGTTCGAGCAGAAGATCAAGCCACCGGAGGTCGCACGGCGCCTGCGGGTGAGCCGGAAATCGGCCTACCAGTGGCACCAGCTGTGGCGGGACGGCGGGCCTGGAGCACTGGCATCCCGTGGCCCGAGCGGATCGCGGTGCCGTCTGTCCCCGCGCTGCCTGGCCAAACTCGCCGCCTGCCTTGAACAGGGTCCGGCCGCGCACGGCTGGGTGGCGGACCAGGTGTGGACCGCGGCGCGGGTGGTCACGCTGATCGGCAGGAAGTTCCACGTCTCCTACAGCGTCTCGGGTGCCACCCGGTTGATGCACCGGATCGGCTTCTCCCCGCAGGGTGCCCGCCCGGCGGGTGGCCGAACGCGACGAGCAGGCCGTGAAGGCGTGGAAGGAGGCGACCTGGGCCGAGGTAAAAGAACCCGGGCGGCCTGCGGGGGGCTACATCTGCTTCGAGGACGAAGCAGGATTCACCCGCCGTCCGCCCAATGGACGCACCTGGGGCCGGCGCGGCCACACCCCGGTCGTGACGGTGAGCGGACGGGGATCGGGACGGCTGCCGGTGGCCGGACTGATCGCCGTACGGCCCGGCTCGCGCACCCGGCTGTGCCACCGGCTGATCTCCCACCCGGCGGACAAGGGCAAGCGCCGCAGCACGAACGAACGCGACTTCATCGCGCTGATCGACGGCGCCCACCAGCTCGTCAAGGCGCCAATCGTGCTGGTCTGGGACCGGCTCAACACTCACGTCTCCCACGCCATGCGCGAGCTGATCAACCAGCGCGAGTGGCTGACGGTGTTCCTGCTCCCCGCCTACTCACCGGATCTGAACCCCATCGAAGGCGCGTGGGCCCACGTCAAACGTAGCCTGGCCAACCTCGCCGTCGTCGCCCTCGACCGTCTTGAGACACTCGTCCGCAACCGGCTCAAACGCCCCCAATACCGGCCCGGCACCCTCGACGGCTTCATCACCGGCACCGGTCTCGCCCTC
>NZ_JBHYJH010000360.1:0-3959 GCF_042740445.1 Streptomyces sp. NPDC059003
GTCCTGCAAGAGGACCGCTGGCCTCCGGGCCCGGCATGGCTGTTCCCCCCTGTCGAAGGCATGACCTGGAGGGGGGTGCCACCGGGCCCGAGAGGCGCCGTTGGAGACGCTGATGAGAGGTCCGACTACCGCCTGGCCGAGCGCAACGCCCGGCCTTCCGCGGGCGGCAGGTCTGCATAACGTGGATGCGCGCTCGACGCCAACGCCCCGGCCAGCACCGCACGACCCGTTCGGGAGGACGGTTTGACGGAGTACGACGAGATAGGCGTCTTCCTGGGCATGGACGTCGGCAAGAGCGCCCACCACGGCCACGGGCTCACCCCGGCCGGCAAGAAGGTCTTCGACAAGCCCCTGCCCAACACCGAACCGAAGCTGCGGGCCGTCTTCGACAAGCTCCGCGACAAGTTCGGCACCGTCCTGGTGATCGTGGACCAGCCCGCCTCGATCGGCGCTCTGCCGCTCACCGTCGCCCGCGATGCGGGCTGCAAGGTCGCCTACCTGCCGGGCCTGTCGATGCGGCGGATCGCAGACCTGTATCCCGGCGAGGCGAAGACCGACGCCCGCGACGCCGCGGTCATCGCGGACGATGCCGCACACCCTGCGCTCGCTGGAGCTGACCGACGAGATCACCGCAGAACTGACCGTCCTGGTCGGCTTCGACCAGGACCTCGCCGCCGAGGCCACCCGCACCTCCAACCGCATCCGCGGCCTGCTCACCCAGTTCCATCCCAGCCTGGAGCGCGTCCTGGGCCCGCGCCTGGACCATCAGGCGGTGACCTGGCTGCTGGAACGCTACGGCTCCCCGGCCGCACTGCGAACGGCCGGACGCCGCAAGCTCGTCGAGGTGATCCGGCCCAAGGCCCCGCGCATGGCAACGCGGCTGATCGACGAGGTCTTCGACGCGCTCGACGAGCAGACCGTCGTGGTCCCGGGCACCGGCACCCTCGACATCGTGATCCCGTCGCTGGCCCGCTCGCTCGGCGCCGTCCACGACCAACGCCGGGCCACGGAAGCCCAGATCAGCGCCCTGCTGGAACAGCACCCTCTTTCGAAGGTCCTGACCTCGATGCCGGGGATCGCGGTCAGGACCGCCGCCACACTGCTGGTCACCGTCGGCGACGGCACCAGCTTCCCCACCGCCGCCCACCTGGCCTCCTACGCCCCGACCACGAAGTCCTCGGGGACCTCGATCCACGGCGAACATGCCCCCAGAGGCGGCAACCGCGTCCTGAAGCGCGCGATGTTCCTGTCCGCGTTCGCCGCCCTGCACGGCCCCGCCTCCCGCACCTACTACGACCGATGCCGAGCCAGAGGGAAAACCCACACCCAGGCGCTTCTTCGCCTGGCCCGGCAACGAATCAACGTGCTGTTCGCGATGCTCCGCGACGGCACCTTCTACGAACCCCGAACGCCTCGCTTCGCTTGACGAAGGACATAGAGGCACCCCCCTTGATGATCTTGCGTGGTTTTGACCGTACCTCTGCACCCCGGTAAGAAGAACACGATTTCGATCAAGGTGAACGCACTGGGTGACGGCGCGGTGCGTCACGCCGGGCGGGGCGGCGTCGTTGAGCCGGACAGTCGCCGCTCCCCGACCGCAGAAGCCGACCGTGACCGATGAAACGCCGCAGTGGCAGACACCGGAGGCGGGCTGAAGGGACGTGTCCGGTTCCCAGCGGCACCATGCTGGCATGACCTTCACCTGGACGACTCCGCCGTGGTTGCGGAACGAGGACTGCACGCACATGGCGACGACGCTCACGGGCGCAGGGCACGGAAGGATCACGGTTCATTCCGAAGCGGTTCGCGGTGACGACGCCACCGAGGCGCTCGCCGACCTGCTCATGCTGCTCATGGGCCCCGGCGGGATAGGCAGCACGGTGCTCCCCGCCGCCGTCGTAGGCGTCGTGATCCGGCGCGGCAGAGTCGGACATCCGCAGCTTTGCCGACCGCCTGCACGTCGCCTACGGCGCGGCCTAGCCCTGCAGCAGCATCCGCTCGTGGGCCCGCGACCGTGTAGCGCCGGTCGTGGGCCTGACCGTTATCGAGGGCGTCGCGCGCATTCGGCCGGAGAGGAGTACAGCCCGGACCACGGCGTACGCAGGAGGTCGACGATCTCGGCGTTGTCGTCCTCGCTCACCACGGTTCGAGCTTGGGCTTCTTCGTGTCCTTCGGACGCATGAACTCCTGCGCGGCCGCCAGGTTCGGCACGACCTTGACCAACTTCCACCCGGTCTTCTTACCGCTCCAGCGCATGACCGCGCGGGGCAGCTCGGGGTCCAGATGCGCGGCGCGCGGCGGCCCCTCGCGCAAGGTCACGGCCCGCATTCGGCCCTTTTGGTACGTACGGGCCTTGAGCCGCAGCCCCCACCTGCGGTCGATCTCTACCCGCCGCTCACTCATCGTCGTCCTCCGGGCCGTCGTCCTCCAAGTCACCGCCGTCGGGTTCCATCGTGGAGAGAGGGCTCATCTCCTCGCGCTCCTCCACGGTGACTTCGCCGTTCTGCTCGGCGTCCTCCTTGGCCATGACTTGAGTGTCCACCGACGGCGGCCGCTGCCGCTACAACTCCCCTACAGAAGGCCCCTGTCGCCCCCAGAGGCGTTCTGCAGGATGGAGCACCCGGAATCCGTGCGGCCCGACCTGGAGGCCGCGCTGAAGCTGGCCCGTGAGTTCAGGTCGGTGATGTTCACCGGGTCCGCGGCTGCGTGACGGCTCGCTTCGAGTGTCATGCGGAGTCGTTCTCGTACGGAGGACGGCCGTTCAGCGCTGAGACATGCTCGCTCAGCTCGGCGAGCAGCGACGGGTTGACGATGCGGACGATCGCCTCGATGTCCTCCGGGCGTGCAGCGGGCCACAGCTGGGCTCTCGCGGAGCGGCACTTCGCGGCAAGGCGCTCCCGTTTGGCGTCCGGCAGTTGCTCCGCTCGGTCCGGGCGCGAGTTGTGCGCGTTATCGGCGACCTTCACCAGGGTGGCCTGAGGGTCGGCGGTGATCCGCCTGATCTTCTCCTCGTACGACATGCCAGACGTGTTGGTCACCGCCTCGACGATCTCGACGACCCGGGCCGGGATTCCGGCCTTCCGCAACCCTTCAGCGGTCCAGTCGATGTCTTCCAGGACGTCGTGGAGCAGGCTGGCCTTGACCAGCTCGTCCCCCATCGGGGCAAGCCCGGCGGCCACCGCGCGTACGTGCACGATGTAGGGCACGCCGATCTTGTCGACCTGCCCGGCATGCGCACGCTTGGCCAGGGCATCGACCTCGAGGACGCCCACCGTCGCATGGCGACTTCTGGGTTGTCCGCGCCGGTGCGCACGGTGAAGTCGGCACCGGTGAGGACGTCGTATTCGTATGCGCCATCGGAGTACGGGCCGTACACGGCCCTGACCGCGCCGGTGCCACCGGGCAGGCAGCGGGCCCACATCTGACCAACGTGAAACACGCGCGTGCCGACCGGGTACGGATGGTCGGTCACGAGCCCTCCCCGGTGTGGCGCTCGAGGATGGCCTCCAGGTCGCGATGCCATCGGTGGTACATGGCCATACGGTGCTCGTGTACGAGCCGGGCCATCTCCGAGGCGTCCTGCCCGAGGACGAACGGTCCCTCGATGCTGAGCAACTGACGCAGAGCCGCTTCGGGGGCGCTGGGGACGTTCAGACGCTGATCTTCTTCGGACAGGGCGGTGACGCCGGCCCAGGAGCGGGCGCGGGTCCACAACTGGTGCAGTGCTTGTGCCCGCACGAAGGTCTCCATCTGCACACCCGGCACCGGGTCTTCGGCCTCGGCGGTCTGCACCATGAGGGCGATGGCCTGATGGTGAGCTTTGCGGGCCACTCGTGTCTCCTCCAGGACGGAGGAGACGATCAGGTCGCTTGTTGTCGGCTTGGGCATCGGAATGTCTCTCCTTCGAGACCGCGGGTGCTCGGGGAGCCCTCGGGTGAGGGATCCCCGAGCCGTGGGTG
>NZ_JBHYJH010000361.1:0-3948 GCF_042740445.1 Streptomyces sp. NPDC059003
CCAGACCCCCGCTCCTCAAACGCCGGAGGGGCTGGATTTTCCAGCCCGTCCGGCGTTTGAGGACGAGGCGCGGAGCGCCGATAGAAGCGGGGTGCCAGGGGCGGCAGCCCCTGGTTTCGGTGAAGGGGCGGGCCTGGGGCGCGCCCCCCCCGCGAGGGCTTACGCCGTGCCGCCGCCGTCCAGCTCGAACCACACCACCTTCCCCGCCCCCAGCGCCCGCACCCCCCACGCGTCGGCCAGCGACTGCACCAGCATCAGCCCCCGCCCATGCGTACCGTCACCGGCGTCCGGCGCCCGCACCCGCGGCCGCCGCGCCACGAAATCCCGCACCTCCACGCGAAGCCCCCGCGGCCCCACGGTGGCCGTCAGGATCGCCTCCCGGTCGGTGTGCACCAGCGCGTTGGTGACGAGTTCGCTGGTGAGCAGCTCGGCCACCTCGGTCTTTCCCGGCCTCCCCCAGTGCCGCAGCAGATCCCGCAGGGCCCCCCGGACCTCCGACACCGCACGCAGGTCGGACCGCCCGAGGCGGCGCCTGAGCTGGATGCCGCCGTCCCCCGGCACTCCGTTGACCGGCTCTTCCTCTCGATTCGGCGAGGGTGCGCCCCATCCGATGGCGGCACCCCCTCGTACATGTCTCGACATGATCCCCGCCCACCAGACGATGCCCAGGCCTCCCTGCCCGGCCTCTGACTCGAACACGCTCACGGGATGCATGCCCGCCCCTCTTGGCGCCACTCATGTCGATTCGTCAACCACCGGTCATCCAACGGGACGGATGCGCCGATGTGTTGAGGGGAAGTGAAGCCAAGTACCACTCCGGATCGACCATGTGAGGGAGCCGCCGTGCACGACGACCGACTGCTGGTGGAGGAGCGCCTGGAGCGCGCGCTGCGGCAGTTCATCCGGCCCGCGCAGTATCCGGACCGGGTGCCGCTCACGCTGTCCGCGTGGCACGCGCCGGGCGAGCCGGTGCCGGCCGCGGCGGCGCTCGCCGCCGCGTACGAGCCGTTCGCGATCGGCACGGAGTGGGGAAGCCCCTGGTCGACGAGCTGGTTCCGGCTCGAAGGGCGGGTGCCCGAGGAGTGGGAGGGGCGGCGGGTCGAGGTGGTTGTGGACCCCGGGTTCACCGGGGAGGGGCCCGGGTTCCAGGCGGAGGGCCTGGTGTACGACGCCTCGGGGGTGCCGCTGAAGGGCGTTCACCCGCGCAACCGCCATGTGCCGGTGGCCGCCCGCGCGCACGGCGGCGAGCCGGTGCGGCTGTTCCTGGAGGCGGCCGCCAACCCGACCGTCCTGCACGACTTCGTACCGACCCGGCTCGGCGACATCCTGACGGCGGGCGATCGCCCCATCTACCGATTCGCCGCTGCCGACTTGGCCGTACTGGACGAAGAGGTGTGGCAGCTGATCCTGGACGTCGAGGTCCTGTCGGAGCTGATGGCCGAGCTCGACCCGGCCCTGCCGCGGCGGCACGAGATCCTGCGGGCCCTGGAGGACATGCTCGACGCGCTCGATCTGCACGACGTGCCGGGCACGGCCGCCGCCGCGCGCGCCGAGCTCGCCGGGGCCCTGGCCCGCCCGGCGCACGCCAGCGCGCACCGCGTGTCGGCCGCCGGGCACGCGCACATCGACTCGGCGTGGCTGTGGCCGCTGCGCGAGACGGTGCGCAAGGCGTCCCGGACGTTCGCCAACGTGACGGCGCTGGCGCGGGACTACCCGGAGCTGGTGTTCGCCTGCTCGCAGGCGCAGCAGTACGCGTGGGTCAAGGAGCACCAGCCGCACATCTGGGAGCGCATCAAGAAGGCGGTGGCGGACGGCACGTGGGCGCCGGTCGGCTCGATGTGGGTGGAGTCGGACGCCAACATGCCGGGCGGCGAGGCGCTCGCGCGGCAGATCGTGCACGGCAAGCGGTTCTTCCAGGAGGAGTTCGGCGTCGAGACGGAGGAGATCTGGCTGCCGGACTCCTTCGGGTACACCGCCGCGTTCCCGCAGCTCGCGCGGCTCGCCGGGGTGCGCTGGTTCCTCACGCAGAAGCTGAGCTGGAACCAGTCCAACAAGATGCCGCACCACACGTTCTGGTGGGAGGGCATCGACGGGACGCGGGTCTTCACGCACTTCCCGCCCGTGGACACGTACAACTCCCGCTTCCACGCCTCCGAACTCGCCCACGCCGAGCGAAACTTCGCCGAGAAAGGGCGCGCGACGCGCTCCCTGGTGCCGTTCGGGTACGGCGACGGCGGCGGCGGTCCGACCCGGGAGATGCTGGAGAAGGCGCGCAGGCTGCGCTCCCTGGAGGGCTCGCCGACCGTCGCGATCGAGAAGCCGTCGGCGTTCTTCGCGGCGGCCGAGGAGGAGTACGGGGAGCGGGCGCCGGTGTGGTCCGGCGAGCTGTATCTGGAGCTGCACCGGGCGACGTACACGACGCAGGCGGCGACCAAGCGCGGCAACCGGCGCAGCGAACACGCCCTGCGCGAGGCCGAGTTGTGGTGCGCGACGGCCGCGCTCGCCGACGCGTCGTACGCGTATCCGTACGACGCGCTCGACCGGCTGTGGAAAACGGTGCTGCTGCACCAGTTCCACGACATCCTGCCCGGCTCGTCCATCGCGTGGGTGCACCGCGAGGCCCGCGAGACGTACGCGCGCGTGCTCGCGGAGCTCGACGAGCTCACCGCGGAGGCGGTGCGTCAGCTGGGCGGCGGCGGGGCCGCGGTGCTCAACTCCTCTCCGTACGCGCGCAGCGAGGTCGTCGCGCACGACGGGGCGCTCGTGCACGTCCACGTGGACGGGCTCGGCAGCCGGAGTCTGGCCGTCGCCGCGGCCCACGAGCGCGGGCCCGGCGCCGTCACCTCGGCGACGCGGACCGGCAGCGAGATCATCCTGACGAACGAGCATCTGCGCGTCACCGTCGACGCCGACGGCCTCCTCGCCTCCGTGCGGGACCTGGACCACGACCGGGAGGTCCTGGCGCCCGGCGCCCGCGGCAACCTCCTCCAGCTGCACCCGGACCACCCCACCCGCTACGACGCCTGGGACCTGGACCGGCACTACCGCCACCGGCACACCGACCTCACCGGCGCCGAGTCCGTCGAGCTGGTCGAGGACGGGCCGCTGCGCGCGTCCGTGCGAGTCCGGCGCGCCTTCGGCGACGGCTCGCGCGTCACGCAGGAGCTGCGGCTCGCCGCGGGCAGCCGCCGCATCGACGTGGTCACCGACGTGGAGTGGCGCGAGTCGGAGAAGGTGCTCAAGGCGGCGTTCCCGCTCGACGTGCACGCCGAACGGTCCGCCGCGGAGATCCAGTTCGGGCATGTGCACCGGCCGACGCACGCCAACACCGGGTGGGACGCGGCCCGCTTCGAGATCTGCGCGCACCGGTGGCTGCGGGTGGCCGAGGCGGGGTACGGGGTCGCGGTGCTCAACGACTCCACGTACGGGCACGACGTGACGCGTGCCGCGCACGCCGACGGGGTCGGGACCACCGTGCGCCTCACCCTGCTGCGTGCCCCGCACAGTCCCGACCCCGACACGGACGTCGGTGCGCACCGCTTCACGTACGCGCTGCTGCCCGGTGCGGCGGTGGGTGACGCCGTCGCCGAGGGGCTCGCCCTGAACCTGCCGCTCCGGGTCGCCGGGGCGCCGGAGGTGGCGCCGCTCGTGCGGGTCGACGGGGCGGGGGTCACGGTGGAGTCGGTGAAGCTTGCGGAGGATCGGAGCGGGGATGTGGTGGTGCGGGTCTACGAGTCGGGTGGGGGGCGGGGGCGGGGGGTGCTGACCACGTCGTTCCCTGTTGCGCGGGCCGAGGTCACGGATCTCCTGGAGCGGCCCCTGCGCCCCGCCGATGTCTCCGGGGCGGGGCTTGTGCTGTCGCTCCGGCCGTTCCAGGTGCTGACGTTGAGATTGCGCCCCGCGAAGGTTACGGACGTGGCACGTTGCGCAAGTTGGAGCGGGCCATCT
>NZ_JBHYJH010000362.1:0-3935 GCF_042740445.1 Streptomyces sp. NPDC059003
CCCCTGGTTTCGGGAAGGGGCGGGTCAGGGGCGCACCCGCGAGGCTCAGTGGATGTCGCGGACCACCACATCCAGCGCCCACGCCCGGTCCGCCTTGGCGGGCACCGTGGACTCCACCACGTACCCGAGATCCCGCAGCGCAGTCACCAGCTCCCCGGGCGACGCGGGCGCGGCCCCCGCCGTCAGCAGCGACCGGACCACCCGCCCCTTCGTCGCCTTGTTGAAGTGGGAGACGACGGACCGCCGCTCCACCCCGTCCACGACCCGCGCATGCAGCACGCGCACGGTCGCCGTACGCCCGGCAACCTCCCCCTTCGGCTTCCACGCGGCCGCGTACGCCGCGGACCGCAGGTCGAGGACGAGCCCGTCGCCCGCGGCCTCGGGCAGGACGGAGGCCATCGGCCCCCGCCAGAAGGCGCCGAGCGCGCCGAGCCCCGGCAGCTTCACGCCCATCGAGCACCGGTAGGAGGGGATGCGGTCGGCGACGGAGACGGCGCCCCACAGCCCGGAGAAGACGAGGAGGGACCGCGCGGCCCGCCGCTTCGCGGCGGCGTCGAGCGAGGCCAGGTCGAGCGCGTCGTACAGGACACCGGTGTAGATCTCACCGGCGGGCCGCGCCCCGGCGGTGCGCAGCTCGGCGTTCTTGGCGACCTCGCCCCGCAGCCCCTCGCTGAGCCCGAGCACCTCGCGCGCCTTCTCCTCGTCGGCCGCGCACAGCTCCACCAGCTCGTCGAGCACGGCGGCCCGGGCGTCGGCGAGCCCCGGCAGGGACAGGCCCTCCGGCTTCAGCGGCGCCCCGCGCCCCGACGCGGCCTTTCCCTCGGACGGCGGCAGCAAGACGAGCACGATCAACTTCTCCTTCGTAGGGATTCGGCGGCCCTCGCGAAAGCGTACGGGGTACGGGGTGCCGACCCCGCGCACCCGACCTACGCTCGATGCCATGCCCCGCCGCCACCTCCATGTGAAGGGCGCCCCCGAGGCCCCGCTGCGGGCCGCGCTGCGCGAGCTGCGCGCCCGGCTCGACGTGCCGGAGGCCTTCCCGGCCGAGGTCCTCGCGGAGGCGGAGCGGGCCGCGACGGCCCCGCGCCTGCCGGACGAGGACGCGACCGGCGTCCCCTTCTTCACGATCGACCCGCCGACCTCCGTCGACCTGGACCAGGCGATGCACCTGTCGCGGCGCGCGGGCGGCGGCTTCCGGGTGCGGTACGCCATCGCCGACGTGGCGGCGTACGTCACTCCGGGCGGCCCCCTGGACGCCGAGGCCCACCGCCGCGTCACCACCCTGTACTTCCCGGACGAGAAGGTCCCGGTGCACCCCACCGCGCTCAGCGAGGGCGCGGCCAGCCTGCTGCCGGACCAGACCTGCCCGGCGCTGCTGTGGACCGTCGACCTCGACGCGGAGGGCCGCACGCAGACCGCCGAGGTGCGCCGTGCCCTCGTACGCAGCCGCGCGAAGCTCGACTACGACGGCGTGCAGCGGGACATCGACGCGGGCACCGCGGAGGAGCCGCTCGCGCTGCTCGCGGACATCGGGCGGCTGCGCGAACGCCTTGAGGTGGAGCGCGGCGGCATCTCCCTGAACGTCCCCGAGCAGGAGATCGTCGAGGGCCCGGGCGGCGACACGTACGCGCTCGCCTACCGCGCGCCGCTGCCCGCCGACGGCTGGAACGCGCAGATCTCGCTGCTCACCGGCATGGCCGCCGCCGAGATCATGATCGGGTACGGGGCGGGGGTCCTGCGGACCCTGCCGGTCGCGCCGGACGGCGCGGTCGGCCGCCTGCGCCACACCGCGAAGGCGCTGCGCATCGACTGGCCGCACCACGTGCCGTACGCGAAGCTGGTCCGCTCCCTCGACCCGAGGCTGCCGCGCCACGCGGCGTTCCTTCAGGAGTGCACGACGCTGCTGCGCGGCGCCGGGTACACGGCGTTCAGCGGCGGCGAGGTCCCGGAGCTCACGACGCACGCGGCGGTGGCCGCGCCGTACGCGCACTGCACGGCGCCGCTGCGCCGCCTCGTCGACCGGTACGCGGGGGAGCTGTGCGTGGCCGCGTGCGCGGGCGCCGAGCCGCCCGACTGGGTGCTCGCGGCCCTCGCGGACCTGCCGCGGGAGATGGACGAGGGCACGCGGCGCGCCAACTCCGTGGAGCGCGCTTGCGTGGACACCGTCGAGGCGGCGCTGCTCAAGGACCGGGTCGGGGACGTCTTCGACGCGGTCGTGGTGGACGTCAAGGAGGGCGAACCGGCGGTCGGGACCGTGCAGTTGGCGGAGCCGGCGGTGGTCGCCCGGGTGGCGGGCGGCACGGGGCCGCTGCCGCTGGGGGAGCGGCTGCGGGTCAGGCTGACGCG
The DNA here is from genome assembly GCF_042740445.1 of Streptomyces sp. NPDC059003. Taxonomy (NCBI): domain Bacteria; kingdom Bacillati; phylum Actinomycetota; class Actinomycetes; order Kitasatosporales; family Streptomycetaceae; genus Streptomyces; species Streptomyces sp. NPDC059003. The sequence goes on from NZ_JBHYJH010000362.1 coordinate 2,347, forward strand.
AGCGGATCCGGGGCCGGGCTCGGGGCCGGGTCAGGGCTCGGGTTCGGATCCGAGGGTGCTGTTCGCTCCGGCGTGACGGCCGCCTCGGACCGCGCCGATGGCACCGACTGCGCTGCTCGTGCCGACCGCGCCGCCCGCGCCAGGCTGAGCGCGGCGACCAGTTCGCGCGGCTCGTCCGCGTGGAACCGCACCACGCGCGCGTGCGCGCGGCGCCCCAGCGGGCGGACGAACTCCACCGGCCGTACGAGCTCCACGGTGACCGTCGTCTGACTGCCGACGACGACGTCGACGGTGCTGTCGTCCTGGATGCGCAGGGTGCGGCCGACGTCCGGATAGCGGCGGTCCACGCGCGCGTGCCGGATGTCCTCGGCGGCGATGCGGAGATCGAGGAACTGCCCGTACCGCACCCGCAGCGCCCCGTCCGGGCCCACGACATGGGGCCGCGTCACGCACGCGGCGTGCAGCGCGACGATCTGCGCCACGGTGTACGCGTCCACGAGGAGCAGCGCGGCGTGCGCGAGCGGCCAGGGGATCACCAGGGCGAGCGCGACCGTCTCGACGACGGCGAGGAAGGCGAAGGCGAAGAGGGTGGCGGTCTGGGGACCCGTGTACGCGGCCGGGCTGTCGCCGGGGTGGACCCCGTGCGGCGGCCGCCGCGCGACCCACCGGCCGAGACTGCGGAATCCCCGCAGCTCATGGGCGATGAGCCGCCGCAGCACCCGTACCGTGCCGGTCACAGTGACCACCCCGTCCTGCCGGTGAGCAGCTTCAGCATGTGGCGTACGGCCGCCGCCTGGGCGGGCGCGAAGTCGTCGAGGAACGCCTCGCCGAAGGAACTGCCCACGCCGGGCCGCTCCTTCGGCGAGGCCCCGTCCCCACCGTCCCCGCCCCCGTCCACGAGGACCGCGAGGATGTCTTCCGGCACGAGGCCGGCGAGTTCCCGGCCGAGCGCTTGGGCCCGCGGGTCGTCCGCCGGGGCGTCGGCGAGCTCGTCGAGGCGCAGGTACACCTGCCGCATGCGCGCGGTCAGGCCGGGGTCGTCGGCGATCTGCCGCAGCGCGCCGTAGAGGCGGTCGCGCAGCTCCGTGTCGACGACGGCGTCGAACAGGGCGAGGTGTTCGAGGTCCTTGGCGGCGCTCGCGGACTCGGTGGGCAGGAGCCGCCCGAGGAGCTCGGCGAGCCCCGGGGACACCGGGCCGTCGTGGGGCAGCAGCCCGTCCCTGGACATCTGGAGCAGCTCGGCGAGCCGGACGCGCCGCTCCCTGATGGCGGCCTCCTGACGCGCCAGGTCCTCGTCCAACTCGGCGAGCACCTCGGTGAGCTCCCGCCCCGCGTCGTCGGCGAGCACGTCCCGCACCTCGTCGAGGCCGAGGCCGAGCTCGGTGAGCCGCTTGATCCGCGCGAGCGCGATGGCCTCGCGGAGGCCGTAGGTGCGGTAGCCGTTGGGCCGGCGGGCCGGTTCCGGGAGGAGGCCGAGGTGGTGGTAGTGGCGGATGGCGCGGGTGGTCAGGCCGACGGCGCCGGCGATCTCTCCGATGCGCATGAACCCAGTTAAAACGTTGCCCTTACGTCAAGGTCAAGACCTGTCT
>NZ_JBHYJH010000363.1:0-3930 GCF_042740445.1 Streptomyces sp. NPDC059003
TTGCGCGCCGCCCCCGTCCCCACGGTGCGGCGCGGGCAGGCCCCGGTCCGGTCATCCTGCGGACCCGGGCCCGCGTTCAGGTGGCCGCGGCGCCTTCCGCCGACGCTTCGGCTTCGGCACCGGTTGCGGCTTCGGCTTCGGCTTCGGCTTCGGCCAGACCGAGCACCGGAAGCAGCACCGCGTCGACGAACCGCGTCAGATACTCCGCGTCCGCGTCCTTGCCCTCCAGGAGCGGGCGGACGCGCAGCACGCCGATCAGCTGGGCCGCGAGGAACTCGGCCGCCGGGTGCCCTGCGGCGATCTCGCCGCGCTCGACACCGCGCCGGACGATCTCGTCGACGGCCTGGAGCTCCGGCTCCACCAGCGCTTCGCGGAGCGCCCGCCGGAGGTCCTCGTCCTGCTGGGCCGCGTGCCCGAGCGACTGCACGAGCAGGGTGTCCCGCTGGCCCCACGCGGCGGCCGAGCGCGCCGCCGCGCGCAGGTCACCGGCGAGCGAGCCCGTGTCGATGCCCGAGAAGCGCACACAGCGGTTGGCGCGCAGCGCGGCGGCCACGAACTGGGGCTTGGTCTTCCACTGGCGGTAGAGCGTGGACTTGCTGCAGCGGGTGCGCGCGGCCACGCCCTCCATGGTCAGGGCCTCGTAGCCGCAGGCGCGGAGCTGGTCGAGGACGGCGTCGTAGAACTCCTGCTCGCGCTCGGGCGTGATCTTGGAGCGTCGGCCCGCCGCCACCTGGCCGCACGCCTGCTCCCGCTCCGGCTCCTGCATCCGTTCCCGCGACGCCATGCTCTCTTCTCCTCGATGCGGCGGCCTGCCCGGCCACACCTTATCGATACGCCAGTGTACCGGTACGCCACCGTATCGGTACACTGGCGTTTCGATGTGTGCTCCCGAGGGGCGTACTCCCGCGAGCGCGCGTCGGCGCACCAACCCAGTCGTCACGTAAAGGGGCCGGGGCATGGCATCCCGCGAATCCCGCACCGAGCCGGCCGAACAGGATCCGGAGATATCCTCCGGCCGGCCGGAGGCGTCCTCGTACCCACCCGCCGCACCGCCGGACACGGCCCGCGGCACGGCGGACGCCCCGGAGCGGTCGGGCCGACCGCCCCTCGTCCGCGAGCTCCTCCTCGTCGTCGGGCTCTTCCTCGTCTACAAGTTCGGCCGGCAGCTCGCCAACGGACACACCGGCGAGGCCTTCCGCAACGCCCACCGCGTGTGGGACGCCGAGCGCGCGCTGCGGCTCCCGGGCGAGGGCACCGTCCAGGACGCCCTCCTGAGCAGCGACACGCTCGTGCACATCGCCAACACCTATTACGCGACCGTGCACTTCCCGGCGACGCTGCTGTTCCTGGTGTGGCTGTACGTGCGCCGACCGCGGCACTACGTCTGGACGCGGCGGGTCCTCGCCGCCCTGACGGCGGCCGCGCTCCTGCTGCACCTCGGCTTCCCGCTGGCGCCGCCGCGCATGCTGGACGCCGCGCACCTCGTGGACACGGCGCAGGTGTACGGGCCTTCGGTGTACGCCGCGAAGCCCGCGACCGACTCGATGGCCAACCAGTTCGCCGCCATGCCGTCGCTGCACTTCGGCTGGGCGCTGATGCTGGCCGTCGGCCTGATCGCCGCGACGAGTTCCCGCTGGCGCTGGCTGTGGCTGCTGCACCCGCTGGTCACGCTTGCCGTGATCGTCGGCACCGCCAACCACTACTGGTTCGACGCGCTCGCCGCGGCCGCGCTGCTCGGCATCGCGCTCGCCGTCATCCGCCTGCCGCGCCCGGCGAGGTCCCGCGTCGTGGCCCGCTCCGCACCGGCACCCGCCCCCTCGCCCTCACCATCGCCCTCACCATCGCCTCCACCCTCGTCCTCCCCGTCGCCCGACCTGGCCGCGTCCGGGGCCGGGCGGTGAGCGCCCCGCTGCTCGCCGTCGCGCTCTCGCTCGTCTCGGCCGCCGCGTACGCCGCCGCGGCCGTGGCCCAGGAGCGCCTCGCGGCACGGATCGCCGACACCGGCCACCGGATGCTGCGCCTGCTCGCGAGCGGTGCGTGGTGGTCGTCCGTCGGGCTCAACGCGTCGGCCGCGCTGCTGCACGTGGCGGCCCTGAAGTACGGGCCGCTCACGCTGGTGCAGCCGCTCGGCGCGCTCACGCTCGTCGCCGCGGTGCCGCTGGGCGCGCGGCTCGCCGGGCGGCGCGTCACGCGCCTCGAATGGCGCGGCACCGGCTTCACCCTGATCGGCCTCGGCGCCCTGCTGCTCACCGCGTCGGGGCCCGCGCCCGACGACGTGCTCTCGTTGCCGGAGGCCGTGGCGGTCGCGGCGGTGACCGCGGCGGCCATCGGCCTGCTGTCCCGGCCCGGCACCCGGCCCGGTCTGCGGCACGCGACCGCGTCCGGCTTCGCGTCGGGGGTCGCGTCGGCGCTCACGCAGACCGTGACCGTCGCGGCGACCGACCGCTCGGGGCCACTGCTGAGCGCGCAGGTCGTGGTGGTGGCGCTGCTCGTCGCGGCGTTCGCCGTCGGGGGCCTGCTGCTCTCGCAGACCGCGTACCGCGGCGGGCTCGGCGCGCCGCTCGCCGTCGTCACGCTCGCCAACCCCGTGGCCGCGGCGGCCATCGGCGTCGCCCTGCTCGGCGAACGCCTGCGCGGCGGCGTGGGGGGCGTGTGCGCGGCGGCGGTGGGCGCGGTGATCGCCGCGTACGGAGTGGTGCTGCTCAGCCGCTCGCCCCGGGCCGCGGCCGTGGCCGCGGAGCCCGTCGCGGGCGGGCTGCCGTCGATTCCCGGCCAGCCGGAGCGTACGCAGGAGACGGTGCCGGTGCGGCCGTGCTGAAACGGCCGCACTCCCGGTGAGGAGTGCGGCCGTTTCGCTGCCTCTGCGGTGGGCGGGTGCCCGGGTCCGTCAGCCGAAGCCGCGCGCGTCCTGCTTCAGGGCCGTGTCGACCGTGAGGGCCGTCGCCACGACCAGGCTCAGGAGCGGCTCCGGGAGCTGGAAGTGGATCTGCAGGACGTAGTTGTCGGCCGTCGTGAACATCGTCTTCGCGAGGCCTTCCCACGTCTTCGTGATCCGGGCGACCTCGTTGTCGTTGTGGTCGACGATCGCGAAGTTCCAGGCGCGCCAGTTCTCCGCCTTGATCGCGCCGACCTGCTGGCCGTTCACGTTCATCGCGAAGTTGATCTTGCCGATCATGTTCTGCTGGACGATCTCGCCGACCGGCTGGCCGTCCGGGCGCTCCACGATGACCCGCGACTTCATGAACTTCGCGGGCCGCGTCATGATCAGCTGGGGCTGGCCGTAGGCATCGCGGATCTCCAGCTTGTGGGTCATGAACTGGTCGAGGCTGGAGACGAAGCGGGCGACCTTCTTGAGCGTGCTCTGGCCGACCTGGACGACCGAGCCGATCTGGTTGCCCGACTGGTCCATGACGCTGTACTCGTTGGTCAGCTCGATGAGCTTGGCCTTCTGGTTCACCACCAGGACCGGCTCGGTGAACAGGGTGCCGCCGCCCTGGGCGGTCGGGGCGACGCCCGCCTTCTGCTGGACCTGGCGCTGGACCTTGGCCGGGTCGGCGGTGGGCGCGGCGGGGGCCGCGGGGGCGGCCGGGGCCGCCTGGTGCGGAACCTGCTGGCCCTGCGCGCCCTGCGGGTCCTGGCTGGTGTGGTCGGTCCACTGGGAGCCGTCCCACCAGCGGAGGAGCTGGGGGGTGCCCTGGGGGTCCGGGTACCAGCCTGCAGGGGTGTTCGAATGCGTTGTCACCCGGGCACACTACCCCGCCCCCCTGTGCGGGTGGCCAGCCCTTTGCGGTTCTCTCCCCACCCACCCGCCCTCACCCCGGGGGCTCCGCCCCCGGACCCCCTTCTCTCCGGCGCTCCGCGCCTCGTCCTCAAACGCCGGACGGGCTGATTCCCCCACCCGCCCGCCCTTCCTGGGGCTCCGCCCCAGAC
>NZ_JBHYJH010000364.1:0-3870 GCF_042740445.1 Streptomyces sp. NPDC059003
GGCGCCTATACCGGGGGGGATTCTCCCCACCCGCCGCACCCCCGGAGGGGGTGAAACCCCCACCGGGGGCCACCACCCCGCGGGACGCTGTAAAGGGGGGGGGGGGTGGTAAAGAAACCGCCGACCCACACCCGCACCCCCACCCCCACCCCCGCCGAAACACCACCCCCGCCAGCAGCCACAACGTCCACCCGTCCTTGAAGGCCCGCCGCGTCAGCGGCTCCAGCCCCGGCCACACAAACCCCGGCACCTGCGGCACCAGCGCCACCCAGAACCACGCCGACCGCACCAGAGCCCCCTCCCCCACGCCCCCGGCGAGCAGCAGCGGCAGGACGACGAGCAGATAGTGGTCGTACGACGGCCGCGACACCAAAAACGCCGCCAGCATCAACACGACCGCCGTCTCCACCACCCTCTGGGCCGCCCCATCAGCACCACTGGCCTCACCAGAACCACCCGCACCCCTCCCCCACCGCCGCCACGCACACCACACCCCCACCCCCGCCCCCACCACGGCAAGCAGGGAAGCCACGACCACCGGCACCCCGAGCCGCGGCAGCACCGCCCCCGGCGAGGCCTCGTAGAGCCGTACGAAGCGATCGTCACCGCGCAGCAGAAACGGCAGGGTCCGGGTGAAGAACCCGGCGGGATCAGGCAGGACGAGGGCGGCCCCGACCGACACCACCACCGGCACGCCCACGGCGACGACAAGCCCCCGCCACTGCCGCGCGAAGACGAACAGCAGCAGCACAGGAAGCAGCAGCGGCTTCACGGCGACCGCACCCCCGATCACCGCCCCGGCGAGCCCCCACCGCCCCCGGCACGCGCACAGCAGCGCCAGCGGCAGCGCCACCGCGGAAGCAACCGTCCAGTTGCCGAGCTCGACCAGGTGCACGAAGGGCGCGAACCCCAGGACGAGCCCGAGAAGCCCGAGCACCGCGTACCGGCTCCGCAACGGCACCCCGTACACCCGCAACGCGCAGCCCCAGCCCCCCACCAGCGCCCCGACGCCCCCCACCGGCACGAGCACCCGCACCAGACCCCCCGGCAGCAGGGCCTGCGGCGCCGCCGCGAGCACGGCGCCGGGAAGATACAGAAAGTGCCGGTCGGCGTACGGAGAGCGCCCGTCGAGCCAGGCCCGCGCGGCCCGCACGACGATCGCGTTGTCCATGCCACCGTCCGGCACCCGCCAGGCCATCCGCACCACGAGCGCGCACAGGACCGCGCCGAGCACCGCCCACGCCTGCCACCCCGCAGGCCGCACCAGTCGGCCGCCGAGCCCGACCCCGGGCCCGCCCACACCCGCACTCGCACTCGCACCCGCGCCCGCAGCCCCGGAAACGCCCTCTTTGCCCGCATACATGCCGGTCAGGCTAGGCCGAGAAGCCGCCACGACCCGGGCTCAACATCCGCACCGCCCCGTCTAAGATGCGGCCCATGAGCTTTGGGCAAGGGGGACCTCAGTGGGGTCCGGGGGGTCCGGGAAGCCCGCAGACCCCCGACTGGGCGGCGCTCGCCGAAGCCTCCGAGCGGCGCGCCCGCCGCCGCAAGTGGCTCCTGATCGGCGGCGGCGCCCTCGCCACGATCGCCGTGGCCACGGCCGTCGCCGTCGCCGTGGTCTCCGCGAACAGCGACGACGCGTCCGCGTCCAACAAACCCACGAGCGAGCTGCCCACCTCCGCGGACATCCCCGGCACCAGCACGGCCCCCGAGCCGTCCTTCGAGGCGACCACGCCCCCGCCCCCGCCGGACCCGAAGGACTACATCTCCAGCGCCAAGAAGGACAAGGCACCGCTCAGCGCCGACATCCTCTTCCCGGGCACGAAGCTGACCTCCGGCGACCGCGTCTACAAGAAGGGCGCGACGGCCGGCACCAAGAAGTGCGCGTCGGTGACCCAGCCGGTTCTGGCCAACATTCTCGTCAAGAACAAGTGCACCGAGGTCCTGCGCGCCACCTACGCCCGGGGCGGCGTCGCGGTCACGGTCGGCGTCGCCGTCTTCGACACCGAGGCCCAGGCCGCCAAGGTCAAGAAGCAGGCGGACAAGGGCCTGGTCACCTCGCTGCCCGGCAAGGGCGTCGGCGCCTTCTGCCGCACGACGGTCTGCCGCGGCACGTACAACGCGTACGGGCGCTACGCGTACTTCACCACCACCGGCTTCCTCAACGGCAAGGACGTCACGGAGAAGGACCGCAAGGCGTACGAGGTCGGCGACGACCTCGCCCGCTTCGCCTTCAACCAGATCAACCGCCGGGGCGAGGCCCAGGCCTCGGCCGCCGCCAACAACCCGGAGTAGTCCGGGCAACCCGGAGTAGTCCGGGAGCTCAGCAGCAGCCGGCGGCGCCGCCACCCGGCAGCGACCGCTTGTTGCGCGCCTCCACGCTGCGCGCGGCGAGCAGCTCGTCCGCCGGGTAGCCGACCTCTTCAAGGGTCAGCCCGTGCGGCCGCACCACGTGCACGGCCGAGTCCCGCACCCCCGCGGCGAGCACCTTGCCCGGCCAGTCGACGGGCCGGTGCCCGTCCCCGACGAACAGCATCGCGCCGACGAGCGACCGCACCATGTTGTGGCAGAAGGCGTCGGCCCGCACGGTCGCCTCCAGGACGCCGTCGGACCGCCGCTCCCACCGCAGCTCCTGGAGCGTACGGATCGTCGTCGCCCCCTCGCGCCGCTTGCAGTACGCGGCGAAGTCGTGCTCCCCGAGCAGCGGCTTCGCGGCCTCGTTCATCGCGTCCATGTCGAGCGTCCAGTCGTGCCACAGCACGTGCCCGCGCAGCAGCGGGTCGACGCCGCCGGGGTTGTCGGTCACGCGGTACGCGTACCGCCGCCAGATCGCCGCGAACCGCGCGTTGAACCCCGCCGGGGCCTCGGCGACCCGCCACACCCGTACGTCGTGCGGCAGCCGCCCGGCGAGCCGCCGCAGCAGCTTCTCCCGGTGCTCGGCCCACACGCTCTCCGGCAGGTCGACGTGCGCGACCTGGCCGCGCGCGTGCACCCCGCTGTCGGTCCGCCCCGCGACGGTCAGCTCGTACGTCTCGCGCGACCGCGTCACCGTACGCAGGGCGTCCTCGATCTCGCCCTGGACGGTCCGCTGGCCCTCGCGCTGCTTGGCCCAGCCGGAGAAGTCCCGACCGTCGTACGAAAGGTCCAACCGCACCCGGACGTGCCCGGGCTCCACTTCCTCGCTCACACCGCAATCCTCTCAGGCATACGAAAGCGGGCCCGCCCCGAAGGGCGGACCCGCTCACAGCAAGGCAGAGCCTCAGGCGTCCTTGGACTCCTCGGCGGCCTCAACCGGCTTCGCGTCCTCGACGGGCGCGTCCTTCTTGAGGGCGTCTTCCTTGACGGCACGCTTGGTGGCCGCCTCGGCCTCACCGGTGGCCTGCTGGGCCACGGTCAGGGCCTCCACCAGCTCGATGACGGCCATGGGCGCGTTGTCGCCACGGCGGTTACCGATCTTGGTGATGCGGGTGTAGCCACCCGGGCGGTTCTCGTAGCGCGGGCCGATCTCGGCGAAGAGCGTGTGGACGACGCTCTTGTCCGTGATGACCTGGAGCACCTGACGGCGGTTGTGAAGGTCGCCCTTCTTCGCCTTGGTGACCAGACGCTCCGCGAACGGGCGCAGGCGGCGGGCCTTGGCCTCGGTCGTGGTGATGCGGCCGTGCTCGAAGAGATCCTTGGCGAGGTTCGCCAGCATCAGCTTCTCGTGCGCGGCGCTGCCGCCCAGACGGGCACCCTTGGTGGGCTTCGGCATGGTGTTTCTCCTTGTGATCTGCCCCGGCCGTATCAGGTACCGGGGTCAGTGGACCGCGCCCCGTAGGGGCGCGGGGAACTGCGCGAGCAACCAGAACGCACGCGCAGCCAAAATCAGAC
>NZ_JBHYJH010000365.1:114-3859 GCF_042740445.1 Streptomyces sp. NPDC059003
GCGGTCTCCTCCTGAGAGGTCTCCATCTCCTGCAGATCCAGAATCGACTCGGTCATTTCCATCCACCTCCTCTCCTCTCGTCACGGCGTGGCACAGCGCCTGTGACAGGCGCCGGGGCTCAGCAGCCGCCGGTGCTGGCGGTGCTGGCAGCGAGCAGGGCGGTCTCCTCCTGAGAGGTCTCCATCTCCTGCAGATCCAGAATCGACTCGGTCATCACACACCTCCTTCCGTCGTGTCACGTCCCGCGCGATGCCTGACGCGGACACCCTGGTCTCAGCAACCGTCGGTGCTCAGGGTGCTGGCGGCGAGCAGGGCGGTCTCCTCCTGAGAGGTCTCCATCTCCTGCAGATCCAGGATCGACTCCGTCATTTCCATGCACCTCCTTTCCGCGTCGGGCATGCAGATCGGCCGGGCGGCCGACCAGGTTCAGTGGGACGGTCCGCTCGTGGGGTCCGTCGTCCCCCGCCCGCCGGGGCGCGGGGAGAGGAAGGGCAGGAACGGCCGGCCCGGGTCGAGGGCGGCGGTCATGCCGAGGAGGACACCGGCGTTCCCGGACGCGAGGTCCATGGAGAGCCGCCAGGACTGGTTGCCGGAGAACGCGAGGTGGCCGTGGTAGGCGAGCTTGTGCCAGGTGAGCCGCCGCAGATGGCGGTCCACGGCGTCGGCGCCGCGGCCGTCCGGGTCGTGGTGCCCGAGCCGGGCGAGGACGGCCATCAGTCCGGTGCGTCCGTTGAACAGATGGGGTTCGAGGACGTACTCGGCCTGGCAGGCGCGCAGGATCCGCGGCAGCGCGGCCGCGAGGACCTCGTCCTGCGTGTGCGTGAGGATCTCGTCGGCGACGAGCGCGATGCCGCTGCTGCCGACCTGGAGGTAGGCGAGCGACCGGATGCCGTCGTCGACCTGCATGCTGCCGTCGGCCCGCACCAGGCAGGCGTCGAGGTCCCGGTGGACGGCCCGGAGCGCCAGGTCCGTGTACGCACAGTCGCCGGACTCCTCGGCGAGGCGCAGGAAGAACAGGGCGACGCCGGACCACCCGTACAGGAGTCCCGCCTGGTTGGGCCGGGGCGTGCCCGGGGATTCCGGGGCGCGCAGCGCGTCGGCCGCCCGCTCGGCCAGTGCGCGGGCCTGGGCGCGGTAGTCCTCGTCGTCGTGCCGGGCGGCGAGGTGCAGCAGGTTGAGCCCGGCTCCGGCCATGCCGCCGTACAGGCTGACGTCCCGTATCCCGGCGATCGCGCCGCGCGCCCGCTCCACGAGTTCGCGCGCCTCGTCCGCCCGGCCGAAGCCGTCGAGGACGTGGGCGACGCCGTGCAGTCCCGAGTAGAAGCCGGGGCGCAGCTGGGCGCGCCGGGCGGCCTCGCTCAGCCACTCCTCGTACGCGGCGTCGCGGCCCTGGCCGGTCGCGTCGAGGGCCCACAGGACACCGGCCGCGCCGTGGGCGAGGTTCACGCCGTCGTGCACGAACTGCTGGATGTCGCCGGGGAAGAGCCGGTCCGTGCGTCCGGGGTCCGCGCTGCGGCGGATGGCCGCGGCCAGCGAGTCGCGTACCGCCTGCCAGTCGATCTCCGCCGCGTCCAGGTCCACGTCCAGGGGCTCGTCGAGCACGGCGCGCTGCGCCCGGAACAGCCGTTCCGTCGTGGTGGCCGCGCCCGTCCGCGCCGCGGCGGGCGGCCGGGTGGCCTCGCGGATGCGGTCGCCGAAGCCGGCCGGCAGGTACGGGAAGCGTCGTTCCACCGCGTCGACGGTCTCGGCGAGCTTCGTCCTGGACAGCGGGAACATCCGGTTGAGCGGCAGGAACAGCCACAGCCGCAGCGCCGCGAGGCTGTAGTGGTCGACGGCGGCGTCGGTGAACTCGCGGGGCGCCATGAAGCCGGGCGCGCCCAGGGTGGGGCGGGTGCCCGCGGAGCCGTCGAGCTCGAACGCCGTCTCGAAGTCCAGGATGGCCAGGCTTCCGTCGGGTCTGACCAGGATGTTGCCGGGGTGCAGATCGCCGAAGACGACGCCTTTCGCGTGCATGGCCGCGACGAGCTGTTCCACCCGGTCGGCCATGTCCAGGACACCGGCGGTGTACTCCGCCTCCTCGGCCGCTCCCGAGCCGTACTGGAGCATCGGGTGGTAGGCGCCGAGCCACACCCAGAGCATGTCGCCCTTGACGTACTCCATCGCCATGAAGTGGTGCTCGCCGGACTCGAACGTCTCGTACAGCTCCGGTACGCCCGGTGTGCCCGCGAGGCGCCGCAGGATCTCGCTCTCGTTCCGCAGCCGTGCGACGGCGTCCCGGCCCGCCTGGTCGAGTCCGGCGTGCGGCCGGGCCTCCTTCAGGACGACCTGCTGGGCGTCGGAGAGGCGTTCGGCGAGGTAGACGCCGCCGCCGTTGGAGAAGTGCAGGGCCCGCTCGACGCGGTAGGGGAAGCCCTTGGCGCCCGCGCGGCGGCGCTCGACGTGCGGCGCGAGGACGTCGGGGACCGGCGCCCAGGTCGGCGCGAACCGGCCCGGCCTGCGCTCGTCGGGCACCAGCGTCCCGTCGGGACCGGCGATGGCCAGGACCCGGTCGCCGGCCGCGTCGGTACAGTAGCGGCTGGCGAAGCCGCCGTAGCGCACATGCAACGGGCCCTCGGCGTAGCGCAGGTCGCTCAGGATGTACGCGCCGGGCCAGCCTCCGATGCGGGCCTCAAGGCCCTCCAGGGTGCGCGTCAGTTCCGCCTCGTCCCGCGGGTAGACGGTCACCAGCTTCCCGCTGCCGGAGCGCGGATAGTACTTCGAGTTGTGCAGCCAGAACAGGTCGGTGTCCCGCAGGAACTTGAAGGGGACGCCGTGTTCCGTGCAGTGGTCCCAGACCTCGTCCACGGTCCGCTCGGCGGTGTCCGCGGTGGCGGACACATGGATCTTCCAGCCCTGTTCCGGGGTGGCCGCGTCCGTCGGCCTGAGCGAGATCCAGACGTCCCGCTCGGTCCGCTCCCAGCCCGCCGGCGGTACCCGGTCCGTCGCCGCGAAGTGGGTCTCGGGCGCGTCCCGCCTGCCGGGATTCTCGTAGAACACGGCATCGGCCCAGCCGTAGAGTTGCTGATGCTCAATCAAAGTTCGCTCTTTCTGCGCTCCGGAACGGACTGCGCCGACGAGCAACGCCGGATGTGCCATCAGCATGCACAGTCGACCCGGCGTGAATCCATAATCAATGGTGACGATCTTGCGTCACACTTAAGTTGACTTCGCGTCACCCCATTTCGTTATTCACGGGAGATCGCTCCCGGGATATTTTGGCAAGGAGAACGCAGCGCGCATGCGTCGTTCGCGCATACCCAGAACAACAACTCGACGGGAGTCGATCCATGACAATTTCCTCCACCGAGCAGGGTCAGGACGTTTTGGTTGTCGTCGCCGAACTGCTGCATGAGATCGCCGACGTTCCCGTGGACAACGTGCGGCCCGAAGCGCATTTCCGTGACGACCTGGACGTGGACTCCCTGCTCATGGTCGAGTTCAGCCTCGCGCTCGAGGAGAAGTACGCCATCGAGATTCCCGAGGGAAAATTCGAGGAGATGCAGACCGTCGGCGCCCTCGTCGGCTACCTCGAGCAGGCGAAGAGCTGACCGCGAGGGCCGGCACGCCTTCCCTTCCAGGGGGTGTGCCGGCCCTCGCCCGGTACGGCCCGTACGGATTCCGGATCACACCGCGTACGGATTCCGGATCGCGCCAGGGGCTCCTGGAATGACTGTCGCCGCTTCCCCCGACACGGGATACGTGCTGC
>NZ_JBHYJH010000366.1:0-3854 GCF_042740445.1 Streptomyces sp. NPDC059003
GGTGTGTGCGCACTTCGATCAGCTGTTGGACCGTCCGTTGCGGGAGGTGATGTTCGCCGGCCCGGACGGGGTGCTGGACAACACCGGCTGGGCGCAGCCCGCGCTGTTCGCGATCGAGGTGGCGCTGTTCCGGCTCCTGGAGTCGTGGGGCGTCACGCCCGACTACCTCGTCGGCCACTCGGTGGGTGAGTTGGCGGCTGCGCATGTGTCGGGTGTGCTGTCGCTGGCCGATGCCTGTGAACTGGTCGCTGCCCGGGCGCGGTTGATGCAGGCGCTGCCCGAGGGCGGTGCGATGTGGGCGGTACGGGCGACTGTCGATGAGGTCGCTCCGCTGCTGGTGGAGGGTGTGTCGGTGGCGGCGGTGAACGCCCCGGGCCAGGTGGTGCTCTCCGGCACGCGCGAGGCCGTCGAGACGGTGGCCGCCGCCCTGCCCGACCACCAGGGCCGCTGGCTGGAGGTCAGCCACGCCTTCCACTCGGCGCTGATGGACCCGATGCTGGAGGAGTTCGGGCAAGCCGCGGCCGCAGTGTCGTACGGGCATCCGTCGATACCGATCGTGTCCACGCTCACCGGCGAGCCGGTCGAGGAGTTCACCGCCACGTACTGGGCGGACCAGGTCCGCGGCACGGTCCGCTTCGCCGACGCGATCAGCCGCCTGACCGCCCTGGGCGTCACCCGCTTCGTGGAGCTGGGCCCGGACGCGAGCCTGGTCGGCGCCATCGAGGAGACCTGTGAGGAGGGCGTGCTCGCGGTGCCGGTGCTGCACCGCAAGCGTGCCGAGGCGCCCGCCGCCGTGACGGCCTTGGCCCGCCTGTGGTCGGACGGCGGCAGCGTCGACTGGGCGGCCTTCTACGCCCCGACCGGGGCCAGGACCGTCAGCCTGCCCACCCACGCCTTCCAGCGCGAACGCTACTGGCCGAGCCTGCGGCAGCAGACCGTCGCCGCCCCGCCCACCACCGGCGTCGACGCCACCTTCTGGGACATCGTCGAGCACGGTGACGTCGAGACGTTCACGAACACCCTCGGGGTGGCCGCCGACGCCGCTCCCCAGGACGTCCTGGCCGCGCTCGACACCTGGCAGCGCCGCCACCACCGGCTCGCCGACCTCGACCAGCTGTGCTACCGGGTCGGCTGGACGCCGATCGGGCCGGTGCGGGGCGTCGACGTGTCGGGCGGCTGGCTGATCGTCGAGCCCGCGGACGCCGACGACCCGTGGGCGGGGGCGCTCGCCGAGGAACTGGTGGCGCGCGGCGCCCAGGTGACCCGGCTGCGGCTGGACGTCGCGGACCTGGACCGGGCGGCCCTGGCCGGTCGCCTCGCCGGGTTCGCCGACTGCGGCACGGTGGTGTCGTTCCTCGGCCAGGACGAGCACGAGCATGCCGGCCACCCGGGCCTGGCGCTCGGCCTGACCGCCTCCGCCACGCTCGTCCAGGCCTTGGCCGACGCCGAAGTGCGCACCCGGGTGTGGACGGTCACGTCGGGCGCGGTCTCCACCGGACCCGGTGACGAACTGGCGCACCCCTCGCGCGCCGCCGTGTGGGGCCTGGGCCGGGTCGTCGCCCTGGAGGAACCGGACCGGTGGGGCGGCCTCGTCGACGTGCCGGCCCAACCCGCGCGTGGTGCCGCCGCCCGGCTGGTGGAGGCGCTGGCCTCCGGTGCCGCCGGCGAGGACCAACTGGCCCTGCGCGGCGGGGCCGTGCTCGGCCGACGCCTGGCCCCCGCACCCCTGGAGCCCACGGCGGCGCCGTGGACCCCGTCCGGCACCGTCCTGATCACCGGTGGCACGGGTGCCCTGGGTGGGCGGACCGCCCGCTGGGCGGTGCGGCGGGGTGCGCGGCACATCGCCCTCGTCAGCCGCCGCGGCGCCGACGCACCGGGCGCCGCCGCACTGCGCGACGAGCTTCAGGAACAGGGCGCCACGGTCACCTTCGCCGCCTGCGACGTCGCCGACCGCGCCGCGCTCGCCGCAGCCGTCGCACAGCTGGAGTCCGAAGGACCCCGGATCCGGTCCGTCTTCCACACCGCGGGCCAGACGCAGGCCGTGTCCCTGCGCGCCGCGGGCGTCGACGACTACGCGGCGATGATGGGCGCGAAGGCCGCCGGCGCGGCCAACCTCGACGCCCTGCTGGGCGAGCGTGACCTGGAAGCCTTCGTGCTCTACTCCTCCATCGCCGCCACCTGGGGCAGCGGCATGCAGGGCGGGTACGCCGCCGCCAACTCCTACCTCGACGCCCTCGCGGCCCGGCGCCGCGCCCGGGGCAAGGCCGCGACCTCGCTCGCCTGGGGCCCGTGGGGCGGCGGTGGCATGGCCGCCGCCGAAGGCGCCGAGGACGACCTGCGTCGGCGCGGACTGCCGGCCCTGTCGCCCGACGACGCGATGGCGGCGCTGGAGCTGGCCGTGGCCGGCGGCGAGCCCTGTGTCTCGGTCGTGGACGTCGACTGGGACCGGTTCGTTCCGACCTTCACCGTACGGCGCGCCAGCGCGCTGTTCGCCGAGTTCGACGACGCGCCGCAGGAGCCCGACGAGCGGCAGGGAGCCGTGGCGGCCCTGCGGGAGCTCCTGGACGGGCTGGACGAGAAGGACCGGCGCCGCCGGGTCATCGAACTCGTCCGGCGCGAGGCCGCGGCAGTCCTCGGTCATGCCGACACCGAGGCGATCGAACCGGGGCGCGCCTTCCGCGACCTCGGGTTCGACTCGCTCACCGCGGTCGAGTTCCGCGACCGGCTCAGGACGGCGACCGGCTTGTCCCTGGCCGCCACCCTGGTCTTCGACCATCCGACCCCGGCGACGCTTGCCGACCACCTCGTCGACCAGGTGACGGGAACCGGGCAGGCGCCCGAACTCCTCGAACCGGCCCGTGCGGCCCTCGACGAGCCCATCGCGATCGTGTCGATGGCCTGCCGCTTCCCCGGCGGGGCCACCGACCCGGAGAGCCTGTGGCAACTGCTGTCCGAGTCGAGTGACGCGATCACCGGTTTCCCCACCGACCGGGGCTGGGAACTGGACGCCCTCGACGCCGCCGGCTCGACCTTCGCCCGCCAGGGCGGCTTCCTCGCCGACGCCGCGGGCTTCGACGCCGGGTTCTTCGGCATCTCGCCGCGTGAGGCGCTGGCGATGGACCCGCAGCAGCGGCTGCTCCTCGAAGTCGCCTGGGAGTCCCTGGAACGCGCGGGCATCGCCCCGCTGGCGCTCAAGGGCGACCGCGTCGGCGTCTTCGTCGGCGCGGGCAGCTCCGGCTACCTCAGCAACGCGCATGACGTCCCGGAAGGCGTCGGCGGCCACCTGATCACCGGCAACTCGGGCAGCGTACTGTCGGGCCGGATCTCGTACGCGATGGGATTCGAGGGCCCGGCGGTCACGGTCGACACCGCCTGCTCGTCCTCGCTCGTGGCACTGCACCTGGCCGTGCAGGCGCTGCGCTCGGGGGAGTGCTCCCTGGCGCTGGCCGGTGGCGTCACGATCATCGCAAGCCCGGACGCGTTCATCGACTTCGCGCATCAGGGCGGTCTGGCCACTGATGGCCGCTGCAAGGCGTTCTCCGACGACGCCGACGGCACCGGCTGGAGCGAAGGCATCGGTCTGTTGCTGGTGGAGCGGTTGTCGGATGCGCGGCGTAACGGGCATCGGGTGTTGGCGGTGGTGCGCGGCAGTGCGGTCAATCAGGACGGTGCGAGCAATGGGTTGACGGCGCCGAACGGTCCGTCGCAGCAGCGGGTGATTCGGCAGGCGTTGGCGAATGCGCAGGTGTCGGCTGCGGATGTCGATGTGGTGGAGGCGCACGGTACGGGCACCTCCCTCGGTGATCCGATCGAGGCGCAGGCGTTGTTGGCGACGTACGGCCAGGAGCGCCCTG
>NZ_JBHYJH010000367.1:0-3827 GCF_042740445.1 Streptomyces sp. NPDC059003
CATTCGAGGGTGGGGGCTGGGGCGGTAGCTCCAGGGAAGGGCGGGTGGGTGGGGAAGGGACAGCCTGCCGACGGTTGAGGGCGAGGTGGGGAGCGGTGATGTGGGGGGAGAGGGGCGGAGCCTCGACCGTGTGTGGGGGCTGGGGCTGCGGTCGCAGGGGCGGGCGGGTGGGTGGGGAGAGGGGTCGGCCCCGGGGTGTGGGGGTGGGCCCGCATACCCTGGTATGCGTGCAGGTACTTCACGACGCCCCGCTCGCCCCCCTGACCACCTTCCGGCTCGGCGGCCCCGCCACCCGGTTGATCACCGCCACGACCGACGCCGAGGTGATCGCCGCCGTCCGCGAGGCCGACGACTCCGGTACGCCGCTGCTGCTCATCGGCGGCGGCAGCAACCTGGTCATCGGGGACAAGGGGTTCGACGGGACCGCCCTGCGGATCGCCACGAGCGGGTTCCACCTCGACGGCACCCGCCTGGAGCTCGCGGCGGGCGAGGTCTGGACGGACGCCGTGGAGCGGACCGTCGACGCGGGCCTCGCGGGCGTCGAGTGCCTGGCCGGCATCCCCGGCTCCGCGGGCGCGACGCCGATCCAGAACGTGGGCGCGTACGGCCAGGAGGTCGCCCAGACGATCACCGAAGTGGTCGCCTACGACCGCAGGACGCGGGAGACGGTCACCATCCCGAGCGCGGACTGCGCCTTCTCGTACCGGCACAGCCGCTTCAAGGCCGACCCCGAGCGCTTCGTCGTCCTCAGGGTGCGCTTCGAGCTCGAGGACGCCGGCGGGCTCTCGGCGCCCATCGCGTACCCGGAGACGGCCCGCACGCTCGGCGTCGAGGCGGGCGACCGGGTCCCCGCCGCGCTCGCCCGGGAGACCGTCCTGAAGCTGCGCGCGGGCAAGGGCATGGTGCTCGACCCCGAGGACCACGACAGCTGGTCGGCGGGCT
Source organism: Streptomyces sp. NPDC059003 (assembly GCF_042740445.1). Classification (NCBI taxonomy): domain Bacteria; kingdom Bacillati; phylum Actinomycetota; class Actinomycetes; order Kitasatosporales; family Streptomycetaceae; genus Streptomyces; species Streptomyces sp. NPDC059003. The sequence continues at coordinate 943 of NZ_JBHYJH010000367.1, forward strand.
CGTTCTTCACCAACCCGATCCTCACGGACGAGGAGTTCACCGCCTTCCACGCGCGCGTGGCGGAGCGGCTCGGCCCCGACACCAACCCGCCCGCGTTCCCCGCGGGCGACGGCCGCGTGAAGACCTCCGCGGCCTGGCTGATCGACAAGGCGGGCTTCACCAAGGGCTACGGCCAGGGCCCCGCCCGCATCTCCACCAAGCACACGCTGGCCCTGACCAACCGCGGCGGCGCCACCACGGAAGACCTGCTCGCCCTCGCCCGCGAGGTCGTCGCCGGAGTCCAGGACGCCTTCGGGGTCACGCTGGTCAACGAGCCGGTCACGGTGGGCGTCAGCCTCTGACGGATCTCTCTGTAGAGGGCGCTCCTCTCTGTAGAGGGCGGTTCTCTCCGTAGAGGATGGTTCTCTCCGTAGAGGCCGCCCCTCTCCGTAGAGACCCAAAAACCGTCGAGGCCTCAGTACGCGACCCCCACCCCCTGCCCCACCGTCGCCCCGTCGTCGATCATCGACAGCATGGCGTGCGCCACATCGGCCCGCGCCAGGGTCCGGCCCTTGCGCACGCTGCCGCCCACCACCGTCCGGTACGTGCCGGTCACCGGCTTGTCCAGGAGCTTCGGCGGGCGCACCGAGGTCCAGTCCGTGGCGCTGCGCGCCAGCTCGTCCTCCATGGCCCGCAGGTCGTCGTAGACGCCCTTCAGGACCCGGTTCAGGACCGCGAGGAAGGCCCGGTCGAGCAGCGGCTGGTCCCGCGGCACCCGGCCCAGCGGGCCCGCGCTCACCACCAGGAGCCTGCGCACGCCCTCGGCCTCCATCGCCTTGAGGACCGAACGCGTCAGCCGCGCCGCGACGCCCGCGTCCGTGCGCTTGCGGGCGCCGAGCCCGGAGAGCACCGCGTCCCGCCCCGCCACGGCCCCGCGCAGCGCCTCCACGTCCGTCAGATCCGCCCGGAACACTTCCAGGCCCGCCCCGGTCACCGTGAACCGCGCCGGGTCGCGCACCACGGCCGTGACCTTGTGCCCCGCCGCGAGCCCCTGCCGTACGAGCTCCTGGCCGACACCGCCCGTGGCGCCGAACACCGTGAGCTTCATCGCGCACCGCCTCCTGAGGTGGGTAAGTATTCACTCACCTTTAGAGTGAGTGGACACTCACCCTCGCGTCAAGGCTGGTTGGAGACCGCATGGAGCAGAAGCCCGCCCGCGTCCGGATCCTTGAGGCGGCCAAGGAGCTGATGGGGACCATCGGGCTCGCCCGCACCACCACCAAGGAGATCGCCAAAGCGGCGGGCTGCTCCGAAGCGGCGCTCTACAAGTACTTCGCGAACAAGGAGGAGCTGTTCGTCACGGTCCTCAGCGAACGCCTTCCCGGCCTCGGCGCGCTCCTGCACAAGCTCGCCGCCGAGCCGGGCGCCGCCACCGTCGAGGAGAACCTCACCGCGATCGCCCGCCAGGCCGCGCTCTTCTACGAGCAGACCTTCCCGATGGCCGCGTCCCTCTACGCCGAACCCCAGCTCAAGCGCCGCCACGAAGAGGCCATGCGCGCCCTCGGCACCGGCCCGCACAAGCCCATCCACGGCCTCGACGCCTATCTGCGCGCCGAACAGAAGGCAGGGCGCATCCGCCCCGACGCCGACACCTACGCCGCGGCGTCGCTGCTCCTGGGGGCCTGCGCCCAGCGCGCCTTCGCGTACGACATGACCGAGGAGGGCCGCCCCCCGCAGCCCGTCGACACGTTCGCCGCCGGCCTCGCCCGCACCCTGCTCGGCGGCATCAGCTAGCCAGCCACGCGTCCACTCCGGAGAGCAGCTTCTCCTGCACGTCGGCGGGGGCGGCGGACCCGCGCACCGACTGCCGCGCGAGGTCGGCGAGTTCGGCGTCGGTGAAGCCGTGGTGGCGCCGCGCGATCTCGTACTGCGCGGCCAGGCGCGAGCCGAAGAGCAGCGGGTCGTCGGCGCCGAGCGCCATCGGCACCCCGGCCTCGTACAGCGTCCGCAGCGGTACGTCCTCGGGCTTCTCGTAGACGCCGAGCGCGACGTTGGACGCCGGGCACACCTCGCACGTCACGCCCCGCTCCGCGAGCCGCTTCAGCAGGCGCGGGTCCTCGGCCGCGCGCACCCCGTGCCCGACCCGGCGCGCGTGCAGGTCGTCCAGGCAGTCGCGCACCGACGCGGGCCCGGTCAGCTCACCGCCGTGCGGCGCCGCGAGCAGGCCGCCCTCACGCGCGATGGCGAAGGCCCGGTCGAAGTCCCGCGCCATGCCGCGCCGTTCGTCGTTGGAGAGCCCGAAGCCGACGATGCCGCGGTCGGCGTACCGGACCGCGAGCCGGGCCAGCGTGCGGGCGTCCAGCGGGTGCTTCATGCGGTTCGCGGCGACCAGGACGCGCATCCCGAGCCCGGTCTCGCGCGACGCGGTGTCGACGGCGTCCAGGATGACCTCGAGGGCCGGGATCAGACCGCCGAGCCGGGGCGCGTACGACGTCGGGTCGACCTGGATCTCCAGCCACCCCGAGCCGTCCCGCAGATCCTCCTCGGCCGCCTCCCGCACGAGCCGCTGGATGTCCTCGGGCTCGCGCAGACAGGACCGCGCCATGTCGTACAGGCGCTGGAAGCGGAACCAGCCGCGCTCGTCGGTCGCCCGCAGCTTGGGCGGCTTCCCGCCGGTCAGCGCGTCCGGCAGGTGCACCCCGTACTTGTCGGCGAGCTCCAGGAGTGTGGAGGGCCGCATCGACCCGGTGAAATGCAGATGCAGATGGGCCTTCGGCAGCTCTCTTACGTCACGTACGCGCTCCATTCCAGGATCTTGCCGTACGCACCCCGCGTCCCGGTAGCCGCTTTTTCCCATGGGGTACGCGCCTGAACAAAGAATCGGGCCACCGCATCACGTGATGCGG
>NZ_JBHYJH010000368.1:0-3817 GCF_042740445.1 Streptomyces sp. NPDC059003
GGGGCGGAGCCCCCTGGTTTTGGGTAAAGGGGCGGGTCTGGGGCGCACCGCGAGGCTAGAACGCCAGTTGGGCGATCTCCTCCGCCACCACCGCGCACGCGTCCGCCGACGGGTCGATGAGGGGGAAGTGCCCGACGTCCTCGAGGAGGGTGAGCCCCACGACCTCCCCCGCCTTCGCCGCCGCGTCGGCATAGGCGTCGGCCACGGCCTGCGGCACCACGATGTCCGTCCGCCCCTGCACCACGGCCGTGGCGATCCCGGTGGGCAACAGCACAGCCGGATCCGCCTGCGCGACCCGCTCCTCGTACGCGGACTCGGACGCGGACTCGGCACCGATGAACTGCCGCACGGCACCCCCGCACACCCCCAGCTCGTCCGCGACCCGCAGATCCGCGATGGGGGCGAGGGCGACGACCCCGCGCAGCGGGGCGGGCCGGGCGCTGCGCCACGGGGAGCCCTCCGGCAGGACGTGCCGGGCGGCGGCCCACAGCGCGAGGTGGCCGCCCGCGGAGTGCCCGGTGACGACGAGGCGGCGCGGATCGGCCGCGGGCAGGGCCTCGCGGACGAGCGCGGGCAGCGCGTCCATGGCGGCGGCGACGTCGTCGAGGGTGTCGGGCCAGCGCCCGGCGACGGGCCCGGTGCCGCCCTGCGCGGGGATCGGCGACGCGGCGCCCCGCCGGTACTCGACGCTGGCGACGGCGAAGCCCCGGCGGGCGAGGAAGTCCGCGAACGGCGAGATGTGCGCGCGGTCGTACGGCGCCCGCCACGCGCCGCCGTGCAGCACGACGACGAGCGGCGCGGGGCCGCTCGTCGCGCGCGGCGCGTAGAAGTCCACGATCTGGTCCGCGTGCGGGCCGTACGCGGCGGTGGCGTCGGGGCGCACCGCCGGATGCGCGAAGGCGGACTCCTCCTCGACGGCGTTGCGGGCCACGTCGGCGTCGTCCGGCATGCGGCACCTCTCCACTCCGGGCCCGCCGGCCCCGGACACCTGGGGCAACTGATCACAACTGACCGGTGACCGGCGGGCGTTCGTACCATGATCCAGACGGATCGGTCGGACGCTATCAGGATCCGGCGAGCGTCTCCGCGAGCACCCGGGCCGCCCGCTCGGCGTCGGCGAACGACACGTACAGCGGAGTGAACCCGAACCGCAGCACGTCCGGCGCGCGGAAGTCGCCGACCACGCCCCGCTCGATGAGCCGCGGCATCACGTCCGCGGCATCCGCGCAGCGCAGCGCGATCTGGCTGCCCCGCTCGGCGTGCGCGGCCGGGGTGATCGACTCGACCCGGCCCGCGGGCGCGTACGCGTCGACGCACTGGAGGAAGAAGTCCGTCAGGGCGAGCGACTTGGCGCGCACGTCGTCGAGCGAGACGCCGTCCCAGACGTCGAGCGCCGCGTCGAAGGCGAGCAGCGACAGGATGTCCGGGGTGCCGACGCGGCCGCGCACCGCGTCGTCGGCGGGCTCGTAGTCGCGCCGCATCCCGAAGGGGTCGGCGTGCGAGTTCCAGCCGGGCAGCGGCGAGTCGAAGCGGGCCTGGAGGTCCTTGCGGACGTACAGGTACGCCGGTGAACCCGGGCCGCCGTTCAGGTACTTGTACGTGCAGCCGACCGCCAGGTCCACGCCGTGCGCGTCGAGGCCGACGGGCAGGGCGCCGGCCGTGTGGCACAGGTCCCACACGACGAGCGCGCCCACCGCGTGCACGGCACGGGTGAGCCCCGGCAGGTCGTGCAGGCGGCCCGACCGGTAGTCGGCGTGGTTGAGCAGCACCGCCGCGGTGCGCTCGCCGAGCACGCCGGGTACGTCGGCGGGGGCGGCCGGGATCAGGCGGCAGCCGGTGAGGCGGGCGGCGGACTCGGCGATGTACCCGTCCGTGGGGAAGGTGGTGGCGTCGACGACGATCTCGTCCCGCGCGCCGTCCGCGTCCTGCCGCGCGTTCTCCTGGGCGATGCGCACGGCCGCGACGAGCGCCTTGAACACGTTCACGCTCGTCGAGTCGGCGACGACGACCTGCCCGGGGGCGGCCCCGACGAGCGGCGCGACGCGCTCGCCGATCCGCTCCGGCGCGGTCCACCAGCCGCTCTCGCTCCAGGAGCGGATGCGCAGCTGCCCCCACTCGCGGGCGATGACGTCGGCGACGCGGGCGCCGACGTTCGCGGGCAGGGCGCCCAGGGAGTTGCCGTCCAGATAGACCGTGTCGTCGAGGACGAACTCGTCCCGCTTGGCGGCGAGCTTGTCGGCGGCGTCGAGCTCAGCGGCGGCGGACCGCAGCGCCTCGTGGGCGCTCCGCTCAGACATGGCTGCGCGCCGTCCACAGCTCCGGGAACACGTTCTTCGTGGCCCGTTTCTCCAGCCAGGCGACGCCGGCGGAGCCGCCCGTGCCGGTCTTGGCGCCCATGGCGCGGCGCGTGGCCACCAGGTGGTCGTTGCGCCATCGCCACACCAGCTCGGCGACGTCGGTCAACGCCTCGCCCAGGCGGGCGAGTTCACCGCTGTCGTCGCCGGAGTAGAGCTCCGTCCAGACGGCCTCGACCTGCGGCGACGGCTCGTACTTGGCGGCCATGTCGCGCTCCAGGACGGCGGCCGGTATGTCGTACCCGCGCCGCGCGAGCAGCTGCAGGACCTCGTCGTAGAGGCTCGGCTCCTGCAGGGCCTTCTCCAGCTCCCGGTGGACGCGAGGCGCGCCGCGGTGCGGCACGAGCATGGACGCGGACTTCTCGCCGAGCAGGAACTCCATGCGCCGGTACATCGCCGACTGGAATCCCGACCCTTCGCCCAGGGCGCCCCGGTAGGAGTTGAACTGGGCGGGCGTGAGCTGGCCGAGCGGCTTCCACGAGTGGTTCAGCGCCTCCAGCTCGCGCACGGAGCGCTTCAGGGCGGCCACCGCGGTCGGCACGTCGTCCTCGCGCAGCGCGCGCGAGGCGGTCTCCCACTCGTGGACGATCACCGTGAACCACAGCTCCATGACCTGGGTCGTCACCAGGAACACCATCTCGCCCGGGTCGTCCGAGCGCAGGTGCTGGAGGTGGGTGAGGACGTCCGCCTGGACGTAGTCCTCGTAGGGGGTCGTGCCTGCGAAGTCGAGGTTCGGGCTTTCGGGGCTCTCTTCCGAGGTGCCATGTGCCGCGTTCGCCTCGTGGGACATCGCTGTCTCCTTGATGCGTACTCCGGGTAGCGGTCCGCCCCTGCCGGTACCGGCACGGGGGCCCCGGTCCCCACCCGCATCCTCCGCAAGATCCCCCGAAACGGCAAGACCTGCCTGGTCACACCGGGTGTCCAGGCAGGTCGAGACAGGTCGAGACAGGTCTTGCGGAGTGGCGGGACCCTAACCCAGCGTGTCTGCCGCCGTCGCCGACGAGTCGCGCAGGAACGTGCTGCACCGCTCGTACTCGTCCTGCTCGCCGATGGCCTGCGCGGCGCGGGCGAGGCCGTGCAGGGCGCGCAGGAAGCCGCGGTTCGGCTCGTGCTCCCACGGGACCGGGCCGTGGCCCTTCCAGCCGCTGCGGCGCAGTGCGTCCAGGCCGCGGTGGTAGCCGGTGCGGGCGTACGCGTACGACTCGACGACGCGGCCCGCCTCGAACGCCTCGTCCGCGAGGCGTGCCCAGGCGAGGGAGGACGTGGGGTACTTCGCGGCGACGTCGGCGGCCGCGGTGCCGCCCGCGAGCAGTTCGCGGGGCTCCGGGTCGTCGGGGAGGTGGGTCGGGGGCGGGCCCCCGAGGAGGTTTTCGTGAATGGCCATGGGTCAAGTCTGCGGCATGGCTGCCCTCGCGGGGGCGCCCCAGTCCCGCCCCTTCCCGAAACTAGGGGCTCCGCCCCTA
>NZ_JBHYJH010000369.1:0-3772 GCF_042740445.1 Streptomyces sp. NPDC059003
TCCTGGATCTGCAGGAGATGGAGACCTCTCAGGAGGAGACCGCCCTGCTCGCCGCTAGCACTGCCAGCACCGGCGGCTGCTGAGCGCAGTAAATGACGAGGTGGCGTGAACCGGGATCCGTCTGGTTCACGCCACCTCCCCCAGGATGCCTCCCGCTCCGCGGGACCACCAGCCGGGCCACCCGCCGGCTCACCACCGTGAGGAAAACGCACCAGCATGTCGGACGCAGGCACACAGCTCTTCGGCGGGCGGCCCCTCGTCGGCCGCGCCGCGGACGCGTCGGGAATGCGACTCGTCAGCGACCACCCCGCGCGCACGGCGCTCGACGCCGACGTGTGCGCCCTCGCCCTGGCCCGGGTGCTGCGCGGGCACGGGCTCGGCGGCGGGCGGCGCGTCCTGCTCAAGGCGGGCAACTCCCCGGTGTACGTGGTCGCGTTGCTCGCGCTGATGCGCCTCGACTCCTCGATCGTGCTGATCGACGGACAGCAGACCACGCAGGAGACGCACCGCCTCGCCGCCGCGGCGGGAGTCGACTTCGCGCTGGTGGAGCAGTTCGGTGACGCACCGTCAGGGCTGCCGTTCCTGACGATGGCGGAGCTGGACGAGGTCCTGCCCCACCACGACGCGGGGCGCGCCGCCGGGAGCGCCGCGGAGAGTACCGCGCACGCCGAGCCCCTCCGGGCCGTGAGCGCCGCGCACACGGACCCCTTCCGCGCGGTCGCCCGCTGGCTCGACCGTGACGACGCCCTGGTGCTGTGGTCCTCCGGCACGACCGGCGAACCGAAGGCCGTGGTCAAGTCCGGCCGCGCGTTCCTGCGCAACCTGGACCGGACCCGGCAGGCCCTCGGCTACCGGCCGGACGACGTCCTGCTGCCGGTCCTGCCGTACTCCCACCAGTACGGCCTGTCCCTCGTCCTGCTCGCCTGGCTGAGCCGCGGCACCCTGGCGGTCACCCCCAACTCCCGCCTGGACCGGGCCCTTTCGCTCGGTGCGGCCGTCGGCGCGACCGTCGTCGACGCCACGCCTGTGACGTACCGCAGCCTGCTGAACCTGGCCGGGCGCCATCCGGGACTGCTCGCCGGGCTCACCAAGGTGCGGCTGTGGTGCACCGGCGGGGCGCCGTCCGACCAGGACCTGGTGCGCCGGTTCCCGGAGGTCACGGGGGCGCCGCTGCTCGACGGCTACGGCAGCACCGAGATCGGCAACGTCTCCTTCGCGACCCCCGACAACCCCACGGGCTGCGGCCGCGTCCTGGACGGCCTGGACGTGTTCGTCACCGACGAGGCGGGGCGCCCGCTGCCGCCGGGCGAGATCGGCGAGATCCACGTACGCACCCCTGACCTCATGACCGGCTATCTGTCCGTGGCGGACGGCCTGACCCCGGCGCCGTCCGGGCCGTACCGGACGGGAGACCTCGGACACCTCGACGCGGCGGGGAACCTGTTCGTCCTGGGGCGCCGGTTCGCCGTGCACCGCCTGGGGTTCACGCTCTACCCGGAGGTCCTGGAGCGCAAGGCCGAGGCCTGCGGGCGCCCCGTGAAGATCGTCACCCGTGACGACGCGCGCCGCGGCCAGGAGCTGATCTTCGTCGTCGAGGACCCCGACGTCCGCGAGGCGTCGTACTGGCGGCGGCGGATCTGCGCGGCCCTGCCGCCCTTCGAGCACCCCAACCGCGTCGTCGTGGTGAGCCGCTTCCCGGTGAGCGCCAACGGCAAGCCCGACGGCCGCCTCCTGGCCCGCCAACTGGCCCTCTCCGACGGCCTCGCCGCCGACCCCGCCGACCGTGCGGACCCCGTCGGCCCCGCCGACCGCGCGGGCGCCCCCGAGCCGTCCCTCGCAGTGAACAGTCCCGAAAAAGCGGAAGGAACCCACCCATGAGCACGCACGGCAGCCGCGGCGCGGAGCGTCGCGTCGTCATCACAGGGACCGGCGTGGTCACCGCGATCGGCGAGACGGTGGACACCTTCTGGGACGCCCTCGTCGCCGGGCAGAGCGGCATCCGCACCCTCACGTCCATCGACACCACGGGACTCGCCACCCGCATCGGCGCCGAGGTCGTCGGCTTCGACCCGGTGCGCTACATGTCGCGCGTCGCCAGCCGCCGCATGGACCACTTCTCCTGGTTCGCCGTCGCCGCCGCCAAGCAGGCCATGGAGGAGTCCGGGCTCACCGTGACCGAGGAGAACGGCCACCGGCTCGGCGTCCTCATGGGCACCGGATACGCCGCGAACGTGGCCGCGGGCAACGCCCTGGACGCACTGCTCAGTCGCGGGCCCAAGGGCGTCAGCACCAGCTACGCCACCGGCGCGTCGCCCGACAACGCCTCCTCCGAGATCGCCCTCCAGTACGGCGCCGAAGGCCCCACCGCCGCCCTGGTGAGCGCCTGCGCCACCGGCACCTCCTGCGTCGGCGAGGCCATGTGGATGATCCGCCAGGGCCGCGTCGACGCGATGATCGCGGGCGGCAGCGACGACCCGATCACCCGGCTCGACATCGCCGCCATGTGCAACATCCGCGCCCTGTCCCGCCGCAACGACGAACCCACCCGCGCCAGCCGGCCCTTCGACCAGGGCAGGGACGGCTTCGTCCTCGGCGCGGGCGGCGGCGCCCTGGTCCTGGAGGAGGCCGAGTTCGCGCGGCGGCGCGGCGCCACGATCCTCGCCGAGGTCGTCGGCTACGGCGCCACGACCGACGCCTACCACGCCACCGCACCGCACCCCGAGGGCCGCGGCGCGCAGCGGGCCATCCGCGACGCCCTCGACGACGCGCGGCTCGACCCCGCCGACATCGACTACGTCAACGCGCACGGCACCAGCACCCCGCTGAACGACCCCACGGAAGTCGCGGCCCTGCGGGCCGTCCTGGGCGAGCACGCCACCCGGATCCCCGTCAGCTCCCAGAAGTCGATGATCGGCCACCTCATCGGCGGGGCCGGCGCCGTGGAGCTGGTCGCCACCGTCAAGACGCTGAACACCGGCATCGTCCCGCCCACCCTCAACTGCGACGACCCGCTGGACACCGAGATGAACTTCGTCCCGCACACCGCGCAGAAGCACGAGGTGCGCACCGCGCTGAGCAACTCCTTCGGCTTCGGCGGCCACAACGCGGTGCTCGCCGTGCGGGCCTGGGACGCGTGATGCGGGGCGACTTCGTCTCCCTGGAGCCCTGCCGCGACGAGGACTTCCAGACGCTGTCCGACTGGTCGGCCAGCACCGTGAGCACCTACTCGTCGGGCTCGCCGCAGTTCGTCTCCGTCGAGGCCCTGCGACAGGCGGGCAACTTCCTGATGGTCGTCACCCACGACGGGCAGCGCGTCGGCGCCGTCAACTGGAGCCCGCTCGCCCACCCGAGCAGCTACACCATCGGCTCGGCCATCGGCGCCCCCGACCTGTGGACCCAGGGCTACGGCGTCGAGGCGAACGTGCTGCTGCTCAACTACCTCTTCCACGCCCGCAACGCCCACCGGGTGCAGCTGACCCTCGGCACGTACAACCGGCAGATGGTGCAGATCATCACGCACGGCGGCTTCACCCTCGAAGGGGTCCTGCGGGACTACTTCTTCCTGGACGGACAGTACTTCGACGCCGTCGTCTGCTCCCTGCTGCGCGACGAGTTCTACGCGCTGTCCCGCGACTCCGAGCTCGGCCTCGCCGCCGACGTCATCCCGGCCGCGGAGAAGGAGGACGCCCGGCGGCTGCTGCTCGACCACTTCTCGGCGACGTCCGCGACGTACTTGCGGGACCTGTTCGAGCGCTCCTGAACGGTGCGGCGC
>NZ_JBHYJH010000370.1:0-3724 GCF_042740445.1 Streptomyces sp. NPDC059003
AGGACAGGGGGCGGTCAGCTCCCGTACGCGGCCGCCCGGGCGGCGGCTGCGGTCAGGGGCAGGCAGATCAGAGGGTCGGCGTGCGGGTCGTTGGGGTGGGCGGCCCGGCGGGGCAGGTCGGGCAGCAAGGGGCGGTCGAAGGTGTGCAGGTGCAGGAAGTCATCGGCGATGTCGATCCGGTGGACCAGGTTGCGAAGGTGCGCGGGCTGCTGCGGGTCGAGCTCGCCCCATGCGCGGCGCAGCACGCGGTCGCGGAGCACGGGCAGCCTGGCCGCGCGCAGCTCGGCGTCATCGGCGGGAAACGTGTACACCAGGGTGCCGTCCAGGTTCCGGAGGCTGTGCAGGACGAGTACGTCCTGGTACTCCACCTCGTGGCGGGCGATGACCAGGAACGCGGCGGTGGGGAACTGGGCGTTCAGGGTGGCCGCGACGGTGGCGGTGATACCCCGGGCCTGGCGGTGCAGGTGTGCTTCGGCGGCCGTGAACGCCCGCACACTCGTGAACGCGGCCGACGGCGCAGACACGGCCGACACGGCGGGCTCGGCAGCGCCACGGGCGGCACGAGTAGTGGCACGGCTGGCGGGTTGAGTGGCGGCACGGGTGGCGGGTTGGGACTGGGACATCAACAACTCCAGACAGGAGAACACGCGAACCCCCTTCGCAAGAAAGGAGGGGTCCGGCGGGATGGGTGGGTGAACAGGCCACACGCTAGAGCCCGTCCACCCCCCACCGGTGGCCTCCTGACCAGCACAAACACCCACCCCCGCCCACCCCCGGCACCCCGGGACGGCACCCCGGGACGGTGACACCCCCCGGGGCAGGCACGGCACCGGCAAGCGCGGGCACACCCCGGCCCTGACAGACACGGCAGGACACGCCACACCACGCCATCGCGCCCCCCGGCACCGCCGGACAGACACAGAGAGGGGCGGCTGAGCGGGCGCGGAAGGGCAAGGGCGGGAGCACGCGGAAGAGCCCCGGCCTGGTGGGGCCGGGGCAAACAAGAGGCGGGACAGTCCCGGCCACACAGCGGGGCCCTTGGCGGGTCCCTTGAGGGTGTCAGCAACTGGCCGGGGGCTCCTCGACCGAGGGCCCTGCCTCACCGTCCTCGTTGTCGGCGGGCAGATCCCGCACGGTGGGGCCGGTCCCGCGCGGGCCGTGCTGCGGTACCTCCTCGGACGGGCCTGCCCCGGCCTGGGTGTCTGTGTCGATGAGGCCCAGCACATGATCGTGGACGGTCCACGTCTGCCCGGCCTCCACGATCAGGTCACCGATGGTCAGCGGGTGACCGCATCCGGAGCAGACAAAGTCCGCCTCGGGTGCGTTGTGCTCCGGGGCAGCCTCAAGATCGTCCCGGTATTCGCCGATGATGCATTCACCATGGGCACAGTTCACGGCCCCGAACGTCGGGTCAGCCCCCTGACCCCCGCGCTGCCCGCCGGGCACCGGCGGGACGGCGGGTATGCGGTGGCCGGGTGTGGATGTCATCAAAGACTCCTCCATCGAGAGGATCGGGGGAACGGGGCCCGGATGTATCCCAAGCGCCGAGCGGGTGCACTGGGTTCGGGCCGTAGGCGGAAGGGGCGGGGCAAAGCGGGACGATGAGGCGGAGCGGGTCAGTCCTGGTCGGTGTGCTCCCCGCCGTGCTCCTCGATCAGCTCACGGACGGCCCGGACGGGCACGTCCAGGAACCGGGTGGCGAAACTGCCCTCGGTCAGGAAGGCCTCGACATCGTCGTCGTTCTCCCACGCCTCGGTCTCGGGCGCGGTCAGGCCGGGGGCCAGGTACACCGAGTCAGCCACATCCGCACCGGACCGGATCATCACAGCGAGAGCGTGCCCGTCAGCCAGACAGATACGGGCGTAGACATGGCCAGTGCCCTGCGCAGCGAGGAAATCAAGGCGCCGAGTGATACTCACAGAAACTCCCCTGGAATGGGCGGCAGTTGATGGTGCAGCGACGCTAAACGCAGCAGCACACGGCACGCGGGGCAGTGACCAGCAACTTCACCCCACCCAAACCCAGCCAGGGTGCAAGGCCGGACACGCCGCACCAGTCAGACGAGGTGCAGTGCCTCGACGGGCCAGATGACAGCGGGGCGTGTCAGGAATCGGCCGGATGCTCCCCGACCGGGGGCGTCACGTCCACTCGCAGGGCGCGCCGTGTAGCCGTGCTGCTGCTCTCCACCCTCCACACCGACCAATCGGACATGCGGAACGCGGACCCGATGGTGTCGAGAGCCGTGTTCCGCGCGACCCGCACGCTCTTCGCCTCGCGGGACCGTATGCCCTTCTCGTCCTGCGCTCCGTCGATGAACCAGCAGACTTCCAGTGTCCGGCCCGCTCCAGGCCAGATGAAGGCGCCCTGGGGCCCCTGCGGGCTGTGCCGCTCCCGGTAATGCATCGTGCGGCTGGGGATTGCGGCCACGGTGAGACCAGTGGTGCGCAGGATCGCCAGGGCAGCAGCGACGACCGGGTCCTGTGCGTGCTGCGGCATGACTCCCACTGCGTCCGGCTCCGTGCTGTCATCCGACACGACGGGGGCCGCTCGCAGCTTTACTACGCCGCGGACGTCGCTGTAGATGATGGTGACCTCCTCGTCGGCATTGGACAGAGCCCTGACGCCCGTGCGGCCTTCCTGCGCTATCGCTTGGCGCACTTCGTGGCAGGCCTGTGTCAACTCGATGCGCTCGGGAGTGCCGCCGTTCACCGTCCGCATGGCGTGCGCCGCGGGCTGCTCGATGGCAGACGTGCGCGCTGCCTCGTGCGTGTGAGGGGTGAGGGCTGCGGGGGTGTCCAGCTTGTGGAGCTCATGCCGAGCGTCGTAGTGCTTGCTGGTGCCGTGTTCCGGTTCTCGGATCGTGTAGTTGCCGTTTCGGGCGTAGTTGACCACGGTGCCGACGAACTCCGGCTGTGGCACGTAGGTCCGGGTCCAGGTGTCCCAGCTCCGCGGCGTTACGCGTACCTGCTCGCCTGGCGCGTACAGGGTGGTGAGATCCGTGTCGGGCGCGTTCGGGGCGGGCTTCTCAGCGCCCGGGGGCAGGGGTGGCTCGCTCCAGAGGCGGATGGACACGGGCTCGACGCCGTCCAGGCGGCGTGCGGGCATCTGGTTGGACAGGCGCACGGAGATGGCGTCGGTCAGGATCCTGTCCCAGGCGCGGGGGTCGCTGTCGCCACCGTCAGCGATGCTGTCGCGCAGCGCATGTACCTCGTCGGTGGTCATGTGGTGGAGCTGCTCGCGGATGGCCCAGTACCGTTCCTCGTCGGTGAGGATGACGCGGATGCGTGCCGCTGTCGCGTGCTTGCGGATGAGGCGGCGCACGGTCTGTTTGGTCGCTTGCCCGCCCTCGTTGTCGGCGTTGCGGTTCATGACGGCGTCCAGCAGATCTGAGGTGATGACAGATGCGTTCTCTTTGGCGGTGATGAGGATCTGAAGGGCCATCCACTCGGCGCGTTCGGTGGCAGTAGGCATGGGGTGCTCCTCGTTGTGGTCATGGCGTGCCCTGGCCGGGTAGTTGGGCGGGACGGCCCGCCTTTGGATCGCCCCCCCGCCCCGGCGGGGCGGGCGGGGCGGGGCAGATGCGGCTTCTGGGCTTTCTGGACCGTCCACACACGCGGGCGCGTGGGGGCGGTGGAGTGCCGCCCGGGGCGGGCCCCCGGGGCCGACCGGACGGGGACGGCCGGTGGGGGGCGGTGTTACCCCGCTCAGCGACCAAGTGGGCGGG
>NZ_JBHYJH010000371.1:0-3651 GCF_042740445.1 Streptomyces sp. NPDC059003
ACGGCTACCCGGCGCAGCCCGCACCGGCCCCCGCGCCCGCCCCCGCGCCGACCCCGCCCCCGACGCCCGCCCCGCCCACCCGCCCGGCGCCCGCCCGCATCGACCAGGTCCGGGCCGAGCTCGACGAGCTGAGTGACTACCTGCGCAAGCAGGAAGGCGGCAGCTGACCGTGACACGGGGGACCGACCGGCGCGTCGTCGCGGACCGCTACGAACTGTCCACGCTCATCGGCCAGGGCGGCATGGGCCAGGTCTGGACGGCGTACGACCAGCGCCTCGACCGCCGCGTCGCGGTCAAGCTGCTGCGCCCGGACAAGGTCGCGGGCGCCGAGGCCGACGAGCTGCGCCGCCGCTTCATCCGCGAGTGCCGCGTCACCGCCCAGGTCGACCACCCGGGCCTGGTCACCGTGCACGACGCGGGCAGCGACGGCGACGACCTGTACCTGGTCATGCAGTACGTCGACGGCGCCGACCTCGGCGACCACCTCGCCGAGAACGACCCCTACCCGTGGCAGTGGACCGTCGCCGTCGCCGCCCAGCTGTGCGCCGTGCTCTCCGCGGTGCACGCTGTGCCGATCGTGCACCGCGACCTCAAGCCGCGGAACGTCATGGTCCGTCAGGACGGCACGCTCACCATCCTCGACCTCGGCATCGCCTCGGTCATGGACACCGACACCACACGGCTCACGCACACCGGATCGCCGATCGGCAGCCCCTCGTACATGGCGCCCGAGCAGGCCATGGGCGGCGCCGTCGGCCCGTACACCGACCTGTACGCGCTCGGCGTCCTGATGCACGAACTCCTCAGCGGGGACGTGCCGTTCTCCGGCTCCACCGCACTCGGCGTCCTGCACCGCCACCTGTACGAGCCGCCGCTCCCGGTCCGCCGCCTGCGCCCCGAGGTCCCCGAGGCCCTCGAAGCGCTCGTCCTGCGCCTGCTCGCCAAGGACCCCCAGCACCGGCCCGCCAGCGCCCAGGACGTGTACGAGGAACTGGTGCCGCTCCTGCCGGGGCGCTCCGTGCCGACCGGCCGCCCCCTCGACCCGACCCGGCCCTTCCTGCGCCCGCACGCCCCCTGGCCCGACCGCGCCGCGACCCCCGCGCCCCAGCCCCAGGCCGCCGGACCCGACCGGGGACAGGACGTCGCCGCCGCCGTCGACGAGGTCAAGCGGCTCCTCGGCGAGGGCCGCATCACGCAGGCCGTGGACATCCTCGGCGCGATCCTGCCGGCCGCCGCCGCCCGGCACGGCGAGCACTCCCCGGTCGTGCGCACCCTGCGCAAGCAGTACGCGGCGACGCTCATGGACGACGGCCAGTACCGCCGCGCCCTGCCCGAGCTGCGCCGCCTCGCCGACGAGCGCGCCGCCGAGTCCGGCCAGGCCGACCCGCAGTCCCTGCAGTTCCGCTACGAGGCCGCACAGTGCCTGGAGCAGCTCGGCGAGCCCGCCGCGGCCCTCGCCGAGTACCGCACGCTGCTCCCTTATTACGAGAACCAGTACGCGTCGTACGACATCCGCCAGGCCCTGGAGATCCGCCGCCGCATCGGCCATCTCCTGCTGGCCCTCGGCGACCGCCCGGCCGCCCACGACGTGCTCGCCCGCCTCGTCCTCGACGCCGAGCGCGTCCACGGCATCGGCCACCCGTTCCCGGCGGAGATCCGGCGGACGCTCCAGTGGCTCGGACAGGTGTACGGGTAGCCGGAGCCCGGTGACCCCGGTGACCCCGATGGGCGGATAAGGCGGATTCCGGGGCCCTTGGGTGCCCCAACTCCCCGCGAATCGTTGGTCGAAAAGGTGGCCGATACGACCACCGCTGCCTACCATCGATCACCGCAAGACTTTGTGCAGCGAAGCACAATCTCTCCACCGGGAGGCCAACTTGCACCGCCGCCGTCGCACCGCGCTCGTCCTCTCCGCCGCCGCGATCGCCGCGGCCCCGCTCCTCACCGCCTGCGGCAACGACGCGCATCCCGGCGCCGCGGCCGTCGTCGGCGACGACCGCATCACGGTCGCGCAGCTGGAGAGCCGGGTGAAGGAGGTGCGCTCCGCGCAGCGGGCCGCGCTCCCCGACGACCGGCAGTACGAGCAGGTCATCGCCAAGACCGGCCGCCTCAGCCGCGACACGCTGCACACCATGGTGCTCGACCGGGTCCTGCACCGGGCGGCCCAGGACGCCGGGGTGGGCGTCACGCGCAAGGAGATCCAGACCATGCGCGGCGCCATGGAGCAGCAGGCGGGCGGCCGCAAGGCGCTGGAGGCGAGCTACCTCCAGCAGTTCAACGTCGCCCCCGAGCACCTCGACGCCAGCATCCGCACGGAGATCGAGGCCCAGAAGCTCGCCAGGAAACTCGGCGCCGACATGAACACCCCGCAGGGCAAGGAGGCGTTCTGGGGCGCCCTGTCGAAGACGTCCCAGAAGCTCGACATCGACCTGAACCCCCGCTACGGCGCGTGGGACGTGAAGCAGAGCAGGCGCACGGACGCGAAGACGCCGTGGGTGCGGGACGCCCCGCAGCGCGACGGGGCGGCGAAGACCCAGGTGTGAGGCCCCGGGCGGGAAGCCCCGGGGGTGGCGGGCGCAGCGCTCCGGCGGGGGCGCTGTCAGTGGGGTGGGTTACGTTCGACGGGTGAAAGAGACCCCGGTGACCCCCGACGCCGTCGGCCGCGTCATCCTGCTCACCACCAGCCACCGCGTCGCCCCCGGCCTGCTCTCCTGGGCCGCCTGGGAGGCGCTGCGCGGTGCCGACGAGGTCGTGTGCGCCGACGCCACGCATCCGCAGCTGCCGTATCTGCGCGAGGCGGGCATCGACGTCAAGCAGGCGTCGCCGACCGCCGAGGAGCTGGTCCGCGCCTGCGAGGGTGGCCGCACGGTCCTGGTCGTCGCGACGGCCGAGGGCGACCGCCCGCTCACCGACGGCCTGGCCAGGCTCGCGGGCTCCGGCCGCTTCGCGATGCCGGACCTGGAGCTGCTCCCCGGTTCGTACGACCTGCCGGGCGCCCGCCTGCTCGACCTCGTCCAGGTGATGGACCGCATCCGCGCCGAGTGCCCCTGGTCGTCCCGGCAGACCCACAAGGGCCTCGCGAAGTACGCCATCGAGGAGGCGTACGAGCTGGTGGAGGCCATCGAGGACGGGGACAGGGACGAGCTCCGCGAAGAGCTGGGCGACGTCCTGCTCCAGGTCGTCTTCCACGCGCGCGTCGCGGAGGAGGACGAGGAGGCGCCGTTCTCCGTGGACGACGTGGCGGGCGGGATCGTCGACAAGCTGATCCACCGCCACCCGCATGTCTTCGGCGACGACACGGCGGCCACGCCGGAAGAGGTCAAGGAGCACTGGCGCCGCACGAAGGCGGTCGAGAAGCGGCGTGACTCGGTCACGGAGGGGATCCCCCTCGGCCAGCCCGGTCTTGCCCTCGCCGCGAAGCTCGCGTCCCGCGTCCGGACGGCGGGGCTCGCTGTCCCGCTGCCGGCGGGGGACGGCATCGGATACGAGCTCCTGGCCATGGCCGTCCAGGCGGAGGCCGAGGGGGTGGACCCGGAGGCGGCGTTGCGGGCGGCGGCCCGCGCATACCGGGACGCGGTACGGGCGGCGGAGGGGCAGCCCTAACGGGGGGTTCCCCAATCCCGCCCCTTCCCGAACTGGGGCTCCGCCCCA
>NZ_JBHYJH010000372.1:0-3617 GCF_042740445.1 Streptomyces sp. NPDC059003
GTGAAGCCCGCCGGAGTGCCGGGCGCTCTGGACGACCAGCTGACCGGCCAGCTGATGGACCGGGCGAAGGCCGACGGGATCAAACTGACCGGCCAGGGCGGGCTGCTGCAGCAGCTGACGAAGAAGATCCTCGAGTCCGCCCTCGAGGGTGAGATCACTGACCGTCTCGGCCACGAGAAGCATGAGAAGGCCGCCGGCGGCAACACCCGCGACGGCAGCTTCGAGCCGCAGATCGTCAAGAAGCGGCAGCGCCGGCTGACCGGCGCCGACGAGATGGTGCTGTCCCTGTCCGCCCGCGGGCTCACCCACGGCGAGATATCCGCCCACCTCGCGGAGGTCTATGGAGCCGAGGTCTCCAAGACTACGATCTCCACGATCACCGACAAGGTGATCGACGGCATGCACGAATGGCAGAGCCGGCCGCTCGATTCGGTCTATCCGGTCCTGTTCATCGACTGCGTGCACGTGAAGCTGAGGGATGGCCAGGTCGCGAACCGACCGATCTATGTCGTGCTGGCGGTCACGGTCGAGGGCACCCGGGAGATCTTGGGGCTGTGGGCCGGAGACGGCGGCGAGGGGGCGAAATACTGGCTCCAGGTGCTGACGGAGATCAAGAATCGCGGGGTGTCCGACGTCTGCATGGTCGTCTGCGATGGTCTCAAGGGCCTCCCGGACGCCATCGGGACCGTCTGGCCCCAGGCCATCACGCAAACCTGTGTAGTTCACCTGCTGAGGGCGTCGTTCCGCTACGCGGCCCGGCAGGACTGGGACAAGGTCTCGAAGGCACTCAAGCCCGTCTACACCGCCCCGACCCAGGACGTCGCCGAGGAGAAGTTCCTCGAGTTCGGTGACGCCTGGGGCAAGAAGTATCCCGCGATTGTGAGGCTGTGGGAGAACGCCTGGGCCGAGCTCGTCCCCTTCCTCCAATCTGACACCGAAATAAGGCGAGTTGTGTGCACCACCAACGCCATCGAGTCGGTGAACGCGCGCATCCGCAAGGCCGTCCGCGCCCGCGGGCACTTCCCGAACGAGCAGGCCGCCATCAAGTGCGTCTACATGGCCGTCATGAACCTCGACCCCACCGGGCAGGGCCGCAAACGCTGGTCACAACGCTGGAAAGCCGCTCTGAACGCCTTCGAGATCACCTTCGACGGCCGACTCTCCGCTGCCCGCCGCTGAACCTCTAACAACTCCAGAACCACCGTTAACTTTACGGACCCGCTCAGTGATCGGTGGCGGGCGAACCGGTTTCCAGACTGGCCAGACTGGACTGGCCTGTGTAGTAGGGCTTTCCACTACGCAGGATCGTGAGCTGCAGGTTTCCCGAGAGATGCTGGGTGGAGTAGCCGAGCTGGTGGGGCGTGAGGAGGGGGATGGGAAGTTTGGACGGTGGGCTCTGTCCCGCATCCCCCTCCAGCTGAACGGTGTAGTGGTGGTTCCGCGCGTGGATGGATGGTCCATCGTCCGTCTCGCACGCCGCCCCGCACGATCCCGGCAGGGGGGATGATGCTGATCATCTCGGTTCCGGTGCTGATCACCAGACCACTGACGGGCACGGTTGCTCGGCCGCGGCCGAGCAACCCGCCGGCAAAGGCGACGCAGACGTCCTGACGGTCGAAGCCGTGGGCTTGACCCCACCACCAGGCACGAGGGAAGCCGCGGTGGCAGCCCCCGAGGTCCCAGGTCTCCCTGCCCAGGCGTGCGGTTCCGTGGACCTTGGCATCGAAAAGGTACGGGTGCCAGTAGTGGTTGAGGCCCGGGACGACGGAGAAGATCCCGCTTCCGTGGAAGGCACGGCGTGGTCTGGGGCGGAGGCCCTCGATCGTGCAGTCAATGCGCAGGCCGTCAGCAAGGCATACGTTGAGGGTTGCGGGGGCACCGTAATCGAAGCGGAGGGCCCCGGGGACGTGGATGCGGGGACGCTCGTCGTCGGCCAGGGCGCCGTCGACACTTGTTGACCGGACCAGTCCGAGGGGCTCGGCAGCCACGACGACGGTGCCCCACGGCTGGCGGGGGTGGTGGTTGACACCGCAGGCGATGAGGAGAATCCGTTCACGGCGCGTGTCGGTGAGGCGCCACAGGTAGCCCTCCATCAGCGCCCGATGGGAAGGGAGAGGATCGCCCCAGGGCAGGTCCGCGCCTGTTTGGCGCCATTGGTGGCGCATCCATAGCCCGGTCGTCCTGGTGGTGACCCATGCTCGTGCCCCGATGCCCGGCTGGCCGCTCACCTGTCGCGTCTCGTCATGTAGAGTGCCATGGCGTGGAGCTCGTCCCGAGCTGCGGCGGAGATGGGCAGGGCCGCCAGGCATTGGACGGCTGCGGTCATATGATGCTCGGCCTGCGCCTCAGCGGCGCTTCGTCCGCTGGCTTCTTCCAGGAGATCGAGAGCCTCCGGAAGATCATCGGCGGCAGGACCTTCCTCGCTGTGCGAGAGCAGCTCCAAGAGACGTCCGGCTGCCGGAGTTCCGGACGCAAGGGCGGTGATGATCGGCAGGGTCTTGCGTGCTTCCAACAGGTCACTTCCAACCGGCTTTCCGGCGGTTTCGGGTTTCCCCCAGAGCCCGATCACATCGTCGGTGCACTGGAAGGCGACCCCGAGGTGGCGCCCGTAGGCAGCGAAGCGCGCCACCTGACGTGGGGTGCCCCCCCCCCCCGCGAGGACTGCGCCAATGGCGGCGGAGCAGGCGATGAGCGCCCCCGTCTTAGCTCCCGCCGCCTGCCGGTACTCTTCCGGAGTCACCGCGGTTGGTCCGCTCCATGGGCGATGGGGGAACCCCATGTCGTGGGCCTGGCCGTGCAGGGTTGCGATCATGGCTCGCGTCAGCAGCCCTACGGCCGTCCGGGCTCGCGCGGTACCCGGGTCAAGCAAGGTGTCGATGGCGAGAATGTGCAAGCCGTCGCCAGTCAGGAGGGCAGGGCCGATGCCGAACTTCTTCCACAGCGTGTGGCGATTTCGACGGAAGGAGTCCCGGTCGATGATGTCGTCGTGGACCAGGGCGAAGTTGTGGACGAGCTCGATGGCCACCGCACCAGGAGTGGCCTGCTGCGGGAAACCGCCGAGGGCCTCGGCGGAGAGGTAGACAAGAGCGGGCCGGACGGCCTTGCCGTTGTTCACCTCTGCGGACGTGCCACCCGGCTCGTCGCACCAGCCGAAGTGGTCATTCGCGACAGGTGGTTCGGGAGACGGCCCACCGCGGCGCGCAATGCCGGCTCCATCAGTCGCCGGGCGCGGTCGCAGGCCACCCGGGCCTGGCGATGAGCCGTACTGTTGGGGTCTATCGCTATGGCAGTCATCAAGCACCGTTTCTACCTCGGGTGGCGCGGGCGGTCTTCCCCAGCCACAGGGTGAACAGGAGGATGGTCGCTCCGGCGATGACGGTCCACAGGACCGGCGCCGGACGGTTGTCGAGCATGAGATCGGAGAGAAGGCCGATCATGGTCAGACAGGTGGTGAGAGGCAGCTGCATCGAGGACCAGAAGGTGACAGCATTGGCCTTGACGGGGTCGGCCATCGCGTCGGTGTACAGACTGCGCGCCACGAAGACCGCGACCGGTGCCACAGCTAGGGACTGTGTCAGGTTGTGATCGTCCTTGGGTTCCGGGCCCGAGAGTGCATG
>NZ_JBHYJH010000373.1:0-3581 GCF_042740445.1 Streptomyces sp. NPDC059003
TAGGGGCGGAGCCCCTAGTTTCGGGAAGGGGTGGGACTGGGGCGCCCCCGCGAGGTACCCCCGCAAGAGGAGGAGCACCGTGCCGGAAGGGCACACCATTCATCGGCTGGCGGCCGATCACCGGAGCCGGTTCCAGGGGCACACCGTGCGGGCGACCAGCCCCCAGGGCAAGTTCTCCGACAGCGCGGCCCTCGTCACCGGCCAGCCCCTCACCACCGCAGAGGCCTACGGCAAGCACCTCTTCCTCGCCTTCGCCGACACCGGCTGGATCCACATCCACCTCGGCTTGTTCGGCAAGTACACCTGGGGCACCACCCCACCCCCGCCCCCCACGGACACCGTCCGCCTCCGCCTCGCGACCGAAGCGCACTACAGCGATCTGCGCGGCCCCACCACCTGCGCGCTGATCACGGACGAGGAGAAGCAGGCGATACACGAACGCCTGGGCCCGGACCCGCTGCGCCCGGTGGAGGCGGGCGGGACGAACGACCCGGAGCGGGCCTGGCGCCGGATCTCCCGGAGCCGGACGACCGTCGCGGCGCTCCTCCTGGACCAGAAGGTCGTCGCGGGCGTCGGCAACGTGTACCGCGCGGAGGTCCTGTTCCGCCACGGCATCGACCCGTACACGCCCGGCAAGGACCTCACGCACGCCCAGTGGACCGCGATCTGGGCGGACCTGGTGGAGCTGATGCGCGAGGGCGTGCGCCACAACCGCATCGACACCGTGCGGCCCGAGCACACGCCGGAGGCGATGGGCCGCCCGCCGCGCGTGGATGACCACGGCGGCGAGGTGTACGTGTACCGCAGGGCCCGGCAGGCCTGCCACATCTGTGGCGGCGAGATCCGCACCGCCGATCTCGCCGCCCGCAACCTCTTCTGGTGCCCGACCTGCCAGCCGGGCTGACCCCGACCGCCTAGAACCCGTGGGGCAGCCAAGGCGCCACCGCCGAGCCGAACGCGAGGTCCGCCTCCGCCAGGGCCCCCGGCCTGAGCTCCCGCACCCGGCCCGCCCCGGCGAGCTCGGCGAGCGAGATGCCGCCGAGGTAGGCGGCGCCCAACTCCCGCACGCTCAGGGCCAGATCGGCGGGCGCGGCGTCGTCGACGCGCTTGCAGGACGCCCCCTTGGGGTCGCCCGTCAGGCGCCAACGTCCCTCGTTCCAGGGGCAGAAGGCGTCCTCGACGTCCAGGACCACGTCGACCGGCGTGCGGTACGTACGCGCCGCGAGGGCGGCACCGAGGTCCACCAGGCGTACGTACAGGCTGTCCCTGACGCCGAGGTCGCAGCGCCGGACGTCCGAGACCAGCTGGAGCAGCGGGTCGTCCACGGGGCGGTTGTAGAAGGAGACCTTCGACGTCAAGTCGATCTCGAAGAGGAAGCGCCACAGCGCGGCGTACGCGGCCGGGTCGAGGGCTCCGAGATGCTTGACCTTCACCTCGCCCTGGGGGCCCTGCCACTCCCAGTCGGGCTTGACCGCGAACAGCGCGTACCCGACGGTCTCGCCGTCGCGCTCCGCGAGCACGCACTGGAGCGGGGACGCGCCGTGCCGCTCGCTCTCCGGGTCGAGCAGCGGCAGCCGCTCCCAGCCCGGCTGCCGGGCGAGCATGCCGGGACGGGCGGCCACCAGGTCCGCGTACACCGCCTCGCACGCCTCCTGGGCGTCGGCGGGCCTCACGTACCGCAGGCGCACGCCGTCCGTGCCCTCCGGGACGGTCAGGCGCGTCCGCGTCGTGTCGATGTCGGCCTTCAGCTGCCGCGTCGCGCAGCCGTACCCGAAGCGGCCGTAGATCGCGGGCTCGGACGCCGTCAGGACGGCCAGGGCCTCACCGCGCTCCCGCACGTCGTCCAGCTGCCGCCGCATCATCGACGTGAGGATCCCGCGGCGCCGGTGCGTGGCCGCGACGCTCACCATCGTCACGCCCGCCGCCTCCACGAGCGCGCCGCCCGGCACCGACACGCGGAAGCTGAACGCGCCCGCCGTGCCCACGCACGCGTCGCCGTCCCAGGCGCCGAGGGAGCGGTCGTACTCGGTCAGGTCGTTCCACAGCTCGTGCTCATCGGGCGCCTCGGCGACACCGCCGAAGGCCAGCTCCAGCGTTCCGTACCACTGCTTCCAGTCGCTCTGGTCCAACTCCCGCAAGTCTGCTGTCATATGCCATGCCTACCAGGGCTCCAAGGACGCGGCGAATGGTTTTCCGTACGCCGGAACGCACGTATGGACGCCGGGCGCGGAGATACGGGCGAGGTGCCCCTGAAGGGGGACAAGAGGTACCTCCCGTGCGAAGTGCCTGGCCCGGTGGATAGGGTCCACGAGCAATGGCGGTACGACGAGTAGGGCGTGAGCGGAGCGAACCGCGTGAGCGGCGCGCCGCAGCCGAGACGTTCCCGGCCCGGATGAAGAAGCAGCTGCACCGGGCCCGCATAGGGCTGCGCAAATCCGGTGTCGACTACTTCCGCGGCGACGGCTCCGACTGGGTGGCGCTGGCCGCGCTGCTCTTGACCGTCCCGGTCATCACGGTGTGCACGATCGTCAACCCCGTGTGGTTCGCGCCTGCCGCTCTCGTGCTGCCGATCGTCGCGGGCGGACTGCTCCTGCGGCCCTCCAGCCTCCTCGGTCTGTACGCCGCGTCCGCGGCCGCCCTCATCGTGGAGTCCGCGCGGCTCGGCCCCTACACGGAAGGGCCCGCCCGGGTCACCCCCGGCACCGTCCTCACCGTCGCGGCCTGCGGCTTCTTCGGCCTGCTCATCGCCCAGTTCCGCAGCCGCGTCGGCGTGCCCTGGCGGGGCGGCGGAACGATGCTCTTCGACCTGCGCGAGCGCATCCGCGTCCAGAGCAAGCTGCCGAAGCTGCCGCGCGGCTGGCACCGCGAGATGGCCCTGCGCCCGGCGGGCGGGCAGTCCTTCTCCGGTGACTTCGTCGTCGCCGCCCGCACGAACGGCGGCCGCACCCTTGAGGTCGTCCTCACGGACGTGTCCGGCAAGGGCATGGACGCCGGGTCGAGGGCCCTGCTCCTGTCCGGTGCGTTCGGCGGCCTGCTCGGCTCCCTGCCGCCCCACGCCTTCCTGCCCGCCGCCAACGGCTACCTCCTCCGCCAGGACTGGGATGAGGGCTTCGCCACCTCCATCCACCTCGTCCTCGACCTGGAGACCGGCGACTACGAGCTCCTCTCCGCAGGTCATCTGCCCGCCCTCCAGCTCAGCGCGGGCACCGGCCGCTGGGAGGAGAAGTCCGGCGAAGGCCCGCTCCTCGGCGTCTACGACGGCGCCCAGTTCGATCCCGTCAAGGGCTCCCTGCGGCCCGGGGACGTCCTGATGCTCTTCACGGACGGCATCGTCGAGGCCGCCGACCGCGATATCGCCGAGGGCATGGACCGGTTGACGGGCGAGGCCGACCGCTATGTCGCCGGCGGCTTCCACGGCGCCGCCTGGCACCTCATCGAAGCGGTGGCCAAGGACGTCAACGACGACCGGGCCCTGCTGCTGCTCTGCCGGGACGGCGGGTAGGGGCCCGGCTGGGAGCTCCCCAATCCCGCCCCTTCCCGAACCAGGGGGCTCCGGCTAGTTATAGCCCCTCCGGCGTTTG
>NZ_JBHYJH010000374.1:0-3581 GCF_042740445.1 Streptomyces sp. NPDC059003
GCTAAAACACTGATCAGAGGCCCTTAGCGGCAGACGAGTCGGGCTATACGCCGGGTTCTGTGCCCCGGGACCTCGCGGTCGTCGGGGTGACGGCCATCCATCTAGGGTCGGCATTGCTGCCGGCCTCGTGCGGTCTACCCGCGGACTCGGGCGGGCAGCCCTCGGTCGTCCGCGCAGAAGCACCGGGGTGCTTCCTCTTGACCTTGCTCCAGGTGGGGTTTACCTAGCCGCCTGAGTCGCCTCAGGCGCTGGTGGTCTCTTACACCACCGTTTCACCCTTACCGAGGGCCGGAGCCTTCGGCGGTCTGTTTTCTGTGGCACTGTCCCGCGGGTCACCCCGGGTGGCCGTTAGCCATCACCTTGCCCTGTGGAGCCCGGACGTTCCTCGGGGAGGTCCGTAAGGACCCCCACGCGGCCGTCCGCCCGGCTCGTCTGCCGTGTCGACCATCGTACCCGCCGTGACCGGGACCGCGGCGCCGAGGCCGACGCGGCGGCCGTGGCGAGGAAGGAGCCCGCGAGGATCAGGGTGAAGGCGGCCCAGAAGGACGCCGTGAGGTGTTCGGAGAGGAAGACGACGCCCGCGATCGCGGCGACCGCCGGGTTGATGTACGTGAAGACGACCGCCCGCGTCGGGCCCGCCTCGCGGATGAGTTCGAGGAAGACGACGAACGCGAGCGCGGTGCAGATGACGCCGAGGCCCGCGAGGGCCGCGAGGGTCGGCCCGTCGGGGAGCTCCGCGGGCCGTGAGGCCACCGCCGCGGGCGCGTACACGACGGCCGCGAGCGCCAGGCACGGCGCGATCAGCTGGAGCGTCGGGACGCCCTTGAGGTGGCGGGCGACGATCAGCGGGGCGATCGCGTAGCCGAGCGCCGTGATCAGGACCTCGGTGAGCGACCACGCGTCGCCGCCGGTGAGGTGCGGGACGGTGAGGACGGCCACCCCCGCGAAGCCGAGTGTCAGGCCCGTGACGCGGCGGGTGCCCAGGCGTTCCGTGTCGCCGAAGAACCGGGCGAGCGCGGCGCCGATGATCGGGACCGCGGCGATCAGCAGGCCCGCGGTGGAGCTGGAGAGGTGGCGTTCGGCGTCGGTCAGCGTCCACCAGGGGCCGAGGATCTCCACGGCGGCGAAGGCGAGCATCGGCCGCCAGTGCGTCTTCAGTACGCGGGTCAGGCCGCCTTGTCGTACAGCGAAGGGGAGCAGCAGCGCGGCGCCGAGCGCGCAGCGCGTGAACACCACCGTCGACGGCGTCAGATCGCTGTCGACCGCCACCTTGATCATGAGGTACGGGATGCCCCACAGGACACCCATCAGGGAGAACAGGCCCCAGCCGCGTGCAGTCATGCGGACAGTGTGGAATCGGTCGGGGTGGCTCGTCTTGAACGTCGTTGCGGCGCCGGTCCGTCGCATACGACGCTGTTGCGGTACGCCGCCGGGGTCACCCCGAGGACCCGGCGGAACCAGCGCGTCAGATGCGCCTGGTCGGCGAAGCCCACCAGGCCCGCCACCTCCGCGGGGCGCAGCCCGGTCTCCAGGAGCGCGCGGGCCCGCGCGACGCGGTGCTGGGCGAGCCACGCGTACGGCGGCATCCCCATCGTCGTACGGAACGCGCGCAGCAACTGGTAGCGGGACAGGCCGAGTTCGGCGGCGAGCTGGGCGAGGGACGGCGGGGCGAGGACGTCGTCGGCCAGGCGGTCGCGTACGGAGAGGGCGATTCCGGCCGCGCCGGGCACCGTGGCGTGCGCGGGGTGTGCGGGGCGAGCGGGGTGTGCGGGGCGGGTGATGCCGTGGCGTCGGGCCAGCGCCTCAAGCAGGACGGAGAGGCGGGACTCGGCGGTCAGGGCGGCCAGGGGGTCGGTCGGGGCGGCGGACGGGGGGCCGGGCTGGGGGCCGCCGAGTGGAGGGCCGGGTGGACGGCCGGGTGGGGTGTCTCCTGCCACGCGTGCGTTCGCGTCCGCGTTCACGTCCGCGCGCAGTTCGGCGTGCGTGGCCCGCAGTGCCGCCGCCAGCTCCGGGTCGTTCAGGACGGGGTCCGGGAAGTGCGGCAGGGCGCCCGCGGCGTCGGCGAGGAGGTGGGCCGCGGGGTACATCGCGCGATAGGCGTAGCCGTCGCCCGCGCCGGGGCGGCCGGTGTGGGGCTCGCCGGGGGCGAGTACGACGATGGCGCCGGGGCCGATGTCGAGGCGGGTGCCCCGGTAGTCGATGATCTCGGTGCCGCCGACGCAGACGCCGACGGTGAACTCCTCGTGGGAGTGCGGCGCGTACTGGTGCCGGTCGAAGCGGGCGGTGAGGAGGTCGAGGGAGTCGCCGCCGCCGAGGGGGGCGCGGGTCCAGGTGGCGCGGTCGCCGTCGGGCCGCCGGGCTCCCGTCAGCGGTCCGGTTCCGTGCCCCGTCCCCCGTACGCCGCCGCCCATGTCGCGCCCCCTTCACCCGAGCCGTACGCCCCGCCGCACGCAGCGCGTGCGCCCCATGGCCGAAGCATGCCGTGCGCACCCCGGGTCCGCTCAAGCGTGTTTCACCGCTTGAACGCGTCCACCCCCGTCTTCCATGCCGCCGCCAGGTCGACCCCTTCGGGGAAGCGGCCGTGGATCTCGAGGATGACCATGCCGTGCGCGAACGCCCAGATGGCGCGCGCCAGTTCCACGTCTCCCCCGCACACCCGCAGGAGCGGCGCCGCGGCCCGGTCCTCCAGGCCGGGCGGCAGCGCGTGCCGCGGCAGGGGGCGCTCGGTGGCGAGGCGGTACAGGTGGGGGTGGTCGAGGGCGTAGGCCCGGTAGGCGTCGGTCAGCGCCGCCAGGGAGCCGGGCTCCCTGGCCTCCGCGGCCTCGCAGGCCGCCGCGGACTCGGCGAGCTGCTGCGCGACCAGCTCGACCTCGACGGCGAACTTGTCGGGGAAGTGCTTGTAGAGCGAGGGCGCCTTGATGCCGAGGCGGTCGGCGAGGGACCGCATCGTCAGGGCCTCGGGCCCGGCCTCCTCGAGGAGGGCGCGGGCCGCGGCGGCGATCTCGCGGGCCCGGGGGGTGAGCCGCTGGTCCTGGTCAGCCACGCTGGAAGCCTTCCTTCGTACGCAGTCCATAGCCGAAGGCGCGATCGTACGAGATGTGGGCGAGCCAGCCGCACAGCGCCGCGAGGACGGGGGCCCAGGTGAAGGGCACGACGGTGTAGAGCGCCATGAGGGCGAGGGGGACCAGGGCGCGGTGGGCGGTGTTGTAGTACGGGACCGCGCGGGGCGGGAGCTGGCCCTTGGCCATGCGGGGCGCTTCGCGCGCGGCGACCAGGAAGGTGAGGTCCGGGGCGATCAGGCCGGCGAACGCGAAGGTGCCGGCGAGCCAGCCGTGGTTGACCGCCTCCAGGACGGCGAAGGTCGACCAGAACAGGGCGGCGGCAAGCCAGGCGGCTCGGCGGGGGGTGGCGAGGGCGCGGAGTGTGGTGGCGGTGGTCATGGCGGGCTCCTCGGAAAGGGTGGGCTAACACCGTTAGCCACGACGGTACGGCTAACGGCGTTAGCCGTCAAGGCCTGCCCTCGCGGGGCGCCCCAGACCCGCCCCTTCACCGAAACCAGGGGCTGCCGCCCCTGGCACCCC
>NZ_JBHYJH010000375.1:0-3537 GCF_042740445.1 Streptomyces sp. NPDC059003
GCGTACTTTGTCGACGGCGAGGCGGTCGGCCTTGCCGTCCGCGTCGCCGTCGATCCGGGTGTCGACCCACACGGACTCGCGTATCGCGTCCGCGTAGGAGTAGACGGGTCTGCTCTCCTTGGCCTTCTCGTACGTCTGCGGGGCGCCCTGCGCGGACTGCGCGGTGCCCGGGGACAGGAGGGTGGCGAGCAGGGCGGCGAGGCCCGCCACCAGCAGCGTGTTCCACATCGTCAGGCGCGTGCGTCGCGCGCGTATCGGCATGGCGCGGAAGGTACACGCGTCAACTCCCGGCGGAAAGAGGGCCGTACGCGACCGTGAAAGGTGCGTCCGACCTGGTGGCACATGTCGGCTGAATGGCGATCGTGTGACATATGCGGCCATGGACATGACCTGGGCACACGGGGCTCAATAAGGTCGACGCAACGTGAGTTGTTCCGCGCCCGGGCCGCGCGGCCGCCCCCGCACCCCGGGGCCGGCCGGGCCCGGCCCGTGGCGCAATCCACCGCACCCGCCTATCACTTGGAGACTTACGTGCACCGCAGACTCATCGCCCCGGGCGCGCTCGCGGCCGCGCTCGCGCTGCTTGCGATCCCGGCATCGGCGGCCGACTTCACCCCCGGGGCGCCCGGCGTGGGCGACTCCTACTACCCCGACGCCGGCAACGGCGGCTATGACGTCTCGCACTACGACCTGCGCCTGAAGTACCAGCCGAAGACGGACCTGCTCGAAGGCACGGCGACCCTCAACGCCACCACCACGCAGGACCTGTCGCGCTTCAACCTCGACTTCGGCCTGAAGGTCAGCGAGGTCCGCGTCAACGGCAAGAAGGCCGCGTTCGCGCGGACGGGCGAGCAGGAGCTCGAAGTCACGCCGAAGGCGGGCCTGCCCAAGGGCAGCGCCGTGACCATCGTGGTGCGCTACGCGGGCAAGCCGTCCGAGGTGAAGATCCATGGCTTCACCGCGTGGCAGCGCACGCCCGACGGCGGCGTCGCGGCGCAGGAGCCGGAGTCGGCGGCCTGGTGGTTCCCGGCCAACGACCACCCGCGCGACAAGGCGACGTTCGACGTGTCGGTGTCCGTGCCCGACGGCTCGCAGGCCATCTCCAACGGCGTGCTCCAGTCCCAGTCCTCGCGCCTCGGCTGGACGCGCTTCAACTGGCGCTCCAACAAGCCGCAGGCCCCGTACCTGGCGACGCTCGCCGTCGGCAAGTTCGACATCACGACGGACAAGACCGAGGACGGGCTGCCCGTCCTCAACGCCTACAGCAAGGACCTCGGCGACAACGCGGGGGCGGCTCGCGCCAGCATCGAGCGGAGCACCGAGGTCGCCGAGTGGCTGGAGACGGTCTACGGCAAGTACCCGTTCAACGCGCTCGGCGGGTACGTGCCGAACGTGCCGACGAGCTTCGCCCTGGAGACCCAGACGCGGCCCTTCTACAGCCCGAAGGCCTTCGCGAACGGCTCCAACGTCTCGATCGTCGTGCATGAGCTCGCCCACCAGTGGTACGGCGACAGCGTCTCCGTGGAGAACTGGAAGGACATCTGGGTCAACGAGGGCTTCGCGCGCTACAGCCAGTGGCTGTGGTCCGAGAAGGAGGGCGAGGGCACGGCGCAGGAGCTCGCCGACTACGTGTACGCCTCGCGTCCCGCCGATGACCCGTTCTGGCAGGTCAAGCCCGGTGACCCGGGGCCGGACAACCAGTTCCACGGGGCCGTGTACGACCGGGGTGCGCTCGCCCTGCAGGCGCTGCGCAACAAGGTCGGCGACAAGACCTTCTTCAAGATCCTGAAGCAGTGGCCGGCGGAGCGGCAGTACGGGAACGCGAGTGTGCGGGACTTCGTGTCGTACGCGGAGAAGGTCAGCGGCAAGCCGCTGGGGGCTCTCTTCGACACGTGGCTGTACCAGGCCGGTAAGCCGGGTGCGCCTGCCGCGAAGAAGGCCGGGGTCGGCCGGGTCGTGGGGGAGAAGGCTCCGGCCAAGCCGAAGTCCTGGAAGAAGATTGCGGCGACGAATTCGTTGCACGAGCACTGACGCCCATCTCCCACCCGCCCGCCCGTGACCCTCGACCCCGGGGGAACGCCCCCAGTGGGGGCCGACCACCGCCGGCGGCCGCAGGCGCGTGCGTGGTTGCTTTCCCACCCGCCCGCCCGTGACCCTCGGCCCCCGGGGAACGCCCCCAGTGGGGGCCGAGCACCATCGGCGGCCGCGGGCGCGTGGGTGGATGCTTTCCCACCCGCCCGCCCATGGCCGTCGGCTGTGGGGGAACGCCCCTCGTGGGGGCCGATCGCCGTCGGCGGCTGCGGCTACTCGCGCGTAGTGGCGCAAGCGTATGGGCGGGCGGGTGGGGAGTTCCCGTCGCGAAGCGGCGGGCACGGAGGCGAGTAGGGCTCAGCCGAGTGACTACTCCCGCGCAGAGGCGTAAGCGAATGGGCGGGCGGGCGCGGAGGCGTGTCGGGCTCAGCCGAGTGGCTGCTGCCGCGCAGGGGCGTAAGCGTATGGGCGGGTGGGTGGGAGGCTCCCGGCGCGGAGCGGCGGGCGCGGAGGCGTGTGGGGGGGTGGGATAACGCGCGGTGCGTGGTGCGGGCCCGGTGGGCCAGGGGGAGGTAGCGGAGGCGGTCCGGGAGGTGGGGGGTCAGGAGGCGTACCGCCAGGCATACGTGGCGGAGAGCACGCTCCTGTCGGGGCGTCCAGGGGAGGCCGATGGCGGCCCGGGCATCGGGGGGCATGAGGCCCACCGTGAGCAGGCTGCGGAGGCGCGCCAGGGGGCGTCGCAGCAGCGGCCACAGGAGGCGCAGGGGCACCCGGACCACCAGCGGCCCGCGGTCCGGTGGCGGGAGCGTCGGGTCCACGGCGACGAGGTCCCGTACCACCTGCGTCGCTTCCAGGTCCTCGGCGAGGACTCGGTGGTAGTACGGCCAGAACTCCTCCAGCGTCTGCGGCATGTCCCGGTCGCGGAGCCCGAGCACGCGCCCGACCTGGAGCCACTCCGCGTACAGCTGCCGCTCCTGGGCGGGGGTGAACGGCCGCCCCAGGTACCGCTGGGCGTGCCGGTAGACGGGGAAGCCGGTGGCGTGGACCCACGCGTAGTACGCGGGCGTGAGCGCGTGGTAGCGCCGGCCCCGGGCGTCCGTGCCGTGGACGGTGCGGTGCAGCGCGCGCAGGCGGCGGCCCTCCGCGGCCGCGGCGTCGCCCCCGTACACCCACAGGGCGAGCGACCGCAGGGACCGCTCGCCGCGGCCCCAGGGGTCGGTGCGGAAGACGGAGTGCTCGTCGACGCCCGCGCCGACGGCGGGGTGGGCGACCTGCAGGGTCATGGCGGCCGGGAGCGCGAGGAGCATGCGGAGGTCACCGGCGATGTCCCACAGGATGCCGCCGGGGGGCGGCGGCTCGGGGTCGGCCGTCGCGGGCCCGGTCGCGGGCCCGGTCGCGGGTGTCGTACGGGTCATTCGACACGCTCCGAAGGGTTTTGTTCCAGTATGCGTTCGCCGAACGCGCGACAGCGGGTGGCGCCACGTGGCGCCACCCGCTGTCAGACGT
>NZ_JBHYJH010000376.1:0-3528 GCF_042740445.1 Streptomyces sp. NPDC059003
GCAGGCCGCCGCGTTGAAGTGCGTCTGCCTCGCCGTCATGAGCCTGGATCCGACCCGGGAAGGGCCGCAAGCGGTGAACCACCCGCTGGAAGCGGGCTCTGCAGGCGTTTGACATCGCCTTCGACGGACGCCTCTCAGCAGCCAACATCTGACTCAACAACCCCACCAGTTACACCGAAAGCTTTGCAAGCCCCCGCCCGCGGTTCTGTGGGCTGTACTGGAGGACAACAGGCATCCAGGGCGGCGAGTTCGGCGGGCGACAACCGGGCATGGTGCACTGTTTGATGGGCTGACAGCAGGTGATCCAGCCGTGAGGTGGTCACCAGCGCCGAGGTGACGGTAGGAGCGCGCAGACACCAGCTGAGGGCCAGTTGGTCGAGTGACTGGCGGCGACCGGCCGCGATGTGCTCAAGACCAGGCAGTGCAGGATGCGTGTCCGGATATGGCTGCTGCTCCTGCCGTCGCGCAGTGGAGAGTCGACCTTGGGCGAGGGGTGCCCCGGCGACAAATCCGATGCCGAGGTTGTGCAGAACGTCGAGCAGGCCTTTCTCAGCCCTCCGATCCAGCAGTGAATAGGACCCCTGGTACACAGTGCAAGGGGTACCGGACTGGGACAGCAGTTTGGCGGCCGGGCGTACCGCAGAAAGAGGGAAGGCCGATAGCCCTGTATAGAGGGCTTTGCCCTGCTGGACGGCGGCAGCTAGAGCTCCCATAGACTCTTCCAGGGGGGTCTCCGGGTCTAGGCGGTGTGCGTATAGGATATCGACGTAGGTGAGGCCGGTACGGCGTAGCGTGCTGTCGAGGCCAGAGAGTATCTGTTTGCGTGATCCGAAGCCTGCCAAGGGGCCAGTGGCGGGTCCGGAGCGCAGGGAGATCACCATCTCGTCCCGTCGGCCATGCCAGGGGAGAAGGCACCCGATTCCCTTTTCGGGCAGGTGGTGCGTGCCTGTGCGGGAGGAGATATCGAAGTGGGTGATTCCCAGGTCGAGGGCATGGTCCGTCACGGGGTCGGGACGGTCGGGGCTCAGGCCGTTTCCGAGGTTGAGGCCGAGTGCAGATAGGCGTAGTCCGCTGCGCCCGCTGCGTCGGTGAGTCGTAGGGTGGATTCCGGGTGGCCGGGAGGAGAAGGACACGAGAACTCCCACTGTGTGAGCGGTCGCGTTTTTAGGTTCAGGCCACGATCCCGTGAATTCTCACGTGGACGCGCGAGTGCGGGAACATTTCTCGTGGGGATTGCCCCGGTATAGGGGTCGTGTCGATCAAGGATGTGCTGTTTCCCGGAGGCTTTTCAGGACTCCGGGCGGATGTTGTCGGTCTGATCATTGGGCTCGGGATCGGTCCCCTCGGCGTGGCGTGCGAGTTGTCACTACTGACACGGGCGCGGGGGACTGATGCGCTTCCGTCGTGTGGCTGGGTTGAGAGCGCCTGTTCTCCAAGAAGCACCAGGCCAGCGGGCACAATGTTCAGGCCGTTGCGAACACCCGGGGAAAGCCCCAGACCGTCGGCACTCCGCTGCGCGCCCGCCACGACGCGTACGAGGGCTCCGCATCGAGGACAAGATCCGCCGACACCCCAAGCCCGGAGACGAGGGCTACCAGGGCCTGAACTTGATCACCCCGTACAAGATTGCGACCCGGTTGCCACCTCCGCCAAGGCCGAGGAGACCAGTAACCACGCCCACTCCTCGACCCGCTCAGCTGTCGAACGCCGCATCGGCCACCTGGAGAACTGGAATATCCTCCCCGACCGCTAGCGAGGATCGCTCAAGGTCTTCCCCGAGGTACTGGAGACCGCCACCCAACTCGACCTCCTCCGCATCTGGGAACCCGCCTGGTGATCACTCAACCGATGGGCGAAACCGTTTTCCCGGGATCGATGTGCAGGTCACAGGTGGACGCCGCCGCTGAAGGGCTCGTTGTCGAGGCGGCCGCCTGCGGACACCCACTGAAATGCCCGAGCTGCGGCACTCCGGGACGCCGCGTGCACTTCCGCTACTGGCGCCGCCTGGCCGAACGCCCGGTTGCGGGACGCCCGTTGGTGATTTCCTTGCGGGTGCGGGGGTTCTTCTGTGACCCGCCGACGGCTCGGCCGACGACCCCGGGGCCGGCTCGCACCAGCAGCCCGGACCCAGTTCCGCAGGGTCTCCGCACTGAGCCCCAGCTCGGCAGCGACCTGCCCGATCGTCACCTCGGGCCGCGACTGGTACAGCGCGACCGCGTCCGCCTTCCTGAACCGGGGCGGAAAGCTCTTCACGATCACGAGATGTCCGTTCTCAGATCCTCAGCATCCAGCGCCTCGTCCGCCCAAAACCAAGGAACAAAGCCCGCTTGTCGGATGGCGCGGACCGGGTGGCTGAAGGCCGAGTTGATTCTGTCGGATGAGGACCGGCCGCACTGCAGGGGTGGGTTCGGCTCCGCATGCGGTGGGACGCTGGCGGGCCCGGTCGAGCAGCAGGTCGCGGCGGTGGGGAGGCGGACGCTGGAGACTGCACCGAAGAACGCCACCCGCTAGGGTCTGTTGTGAAAGTGCTGGTCACAGCTACTCGTTGAGGACTGCTACCAGCACGGGGGCCTCGTAGCGGACCGCTCACAGTCGTACCTCGTGGCTACAGCCCGGTGGCGTTTGAGACGGTTGATCCCACACTCGACCGCGTGCTGCTGCTTGTAGTCGTCCTTGTCGAACTTGGGCGGCCGTCCGCCTCGCGATCCGCGCTTGAGGCGGTTGCGGACGCGGTCCGGCGGGACCGGGATCGTGGCCTTGGTCCCGCGTCTGCGCAGGCAGTCGCGATTGCTGCGGGAGTCGTACGCCTTGTCGGCCCGGACCCGGACCGGCCGCTTGCGCGGCCTGCCGAGTCCGAGCCGGGGCACCCGGACCGCTTCCAGGACCGGCTCGAACTGCGGCGAATGCCCCGCTGTCCGGCAGTGATCACTACCGATAGCGGCTTCTGCCCCTGCTCGACGGCGAGGTGGATCTTGCTGGTCAGGCCGCCCCGGGAGCGTCCGAGTCCGTGGTCGCCCGGCTCGACGGTGATCCCGCCGCCCGGGCGGTTCCTTCTGGAGATCCCCCCATTTCACCGGGCCAGCCGCGTGCTGGTAGGCCCGGCAGACCGTGGAGCCGACGTTCACATCCCAGGTGATCAGACCCTTGGCGTCCGCCTCGGCCTGCAGCTGAGATACGACCCGGGCCCAGGTGCCATCGCGCTGCCAGCGCCGGAACAGGTCATAGACCCGGCCCCACGGCCCGTAGCGTTCCGGCACGTCCCGCCAGGGAGCACCGGTCCGGGTCCGCCACCGTATGCCGCCTGTCAGCTGCCGCCGCGTCCCCACCGGCGGACGCCCCGACTTGATGCCCTGCGGCAACAGCGGCTCAAGCCGGGCCCACTGGCCGTTCGTCAGATCCCCACGTCCCACAGGACATGATCATCGACGATCAAGATTAACTTTCGTAACAGGCCCTACCTATAACAGGCCCTACCTAGTGAGCCGGTCCGGAGATTCGTGTGCAGTAGCGGCAGATGCGGTCGATGAT
>NZ_JBHYJH010000377.1:0-3462 GCF_042740445.1 Streptomyces sp. NPDC059003
AGGAGCGGGGTCTGGGGCGGAGCCCCAGTTCGGGAAGGGGCGGGCTTGGGGGCCTTCCGGCAGGGCACCGGGCCTCAGCCCACGTCCGCCGCGATCCCCCGCAGCGCCTCCATCGCCCGTCGATGCAACCCCGGCCCAAAGGTGACCCGCGTTGCCCCCAGCTCCCCGAGCTCCCGCACCGAGGGCCCACCCGCCGTACGGATCATGTTCAGCGGCACGTCGACGCCCTTCCGCAGCGCGGGAATGACCTCGGCCGGCGCCATGATGACGTAGACGCAGTCCGCCCCGGCCTCCACGTACAGGCGGGCCCGGCGGAGGGTCTCCTCCAGGTCCGCGACCCCGCGGACGTACGTGTCCACACGGGCGTTGATGAAGAGCTCCCCGCGTGCGACGTCCCGCACGGCGGCGAGGTAGTCGGCCTGTTCGTGGGCGTCCTTCAGGGTGCCCGCGGCGTCGTCCTTGCGCCCCCAGGAGTCCTCCAGGTTGCAGCCGACGACCCCGGCGTCGAGGAGCCGGCCGACCAGCTTGCGCGCCGGAAGCCCGTAGCCGTCCTCGACGTCGGCGCTGACCGGCACGGACACGGCCCGCGCGATGCGCCCGACGGCCTCGAACATCTCGCTCGGCGGCACGGCCCCGTCGGCGTACCCGAGGGCCGCCGCCACGCTCGCGCTGGGCGTGGCCAGGGCGGGGAAGCCCGCCTCCTCGAAGACGCGGGCGCTGGCCGCGTCCCACGGCCCGGGCAGGACGAGCGGGTCGCCGGGCGCCCTGCCGTGGTGCATGGCGCCGAACGCCGCTGCTGTCGCGGTCACTTGTGCTCCCCGGGCTTGTAGGTGGGCGGGTTGCGGATGCTGACGTTGATGCGGTTCCACGCGTTGATGACGGTGATCATCGAGATGAGCTGGCCGAGTTCGGCGTCGTCGAAGTGCCGGGCGGCCCGCTCGTACACGTCGTCCGGCACGAACCCGTCCGTCAGGACGGTGATCGCCTCCGTCAGCGCGAGCGCGGCCAGCTCCCGCTCGGAGTAGTGACTCGCGGCCTCCTCCCAGGAGTTGAGGAAGTAGATCCGCTCGTCGGTCTCGCCCGCGAGCCTCGCGTCCTTGATGTGCATGTCGATGCAGTACGCGCAGTGGTTGATCTGGGAGGCCCGGATCATCATCAGGTGCTTGAGGTGGATGTCGATGCCCTTGGCGGCCGCGTCGTTGGCGGCCAGGAGGCCGTTGAGGACATCCAGCTTGATCTTGGCGCCGCGTTTGCTCATGACCGTGACAACTCCCTGGAAAGTGGCGTCAGTGTGCGGGGCGATGGGCCGTGGAGCCCGGCGTGTAGTGGCCCGGAACCATGCGCGAGGTCACCGCGAAGCGGTTCCAGCCGTTGATGACGGTGATCGCCGCGATCAGATGGGCGAGCTCGGTGTCGTCGAAGTGCTCGGCGGCCCTCGCGTACACCTCGTCGGGGACGCCGCCGTCGGCGAGGAGCGTGACGGCCTCGGTCAGCTCGATCGCCGCGATCTCCTTCTCCGTGTAGAAGTGCCTGGACTCCTCCCAGGCGCTGAGCTGGACGATCCGCTCGACGCTCTCGCCCGCGGCGAGCGCGTCCTTGGTGTGCATGTCGAGGCAGAACGCGCAGCGGTTGAGCTGGGACGCGCGGATCTCCACCAGTTCGAAGAGGACCGGATCGAGGCCCTTCCTCGCGGCGGCGGCGAGCCGGATCATGGCCTTGTACGCCTCGGGGGCGTGCTCGGCCATGTTGAGGCGGGGGGTGTGCTCGGGGGCGCGGTCGTCGTGGCCCTGGGCGGTGGTCACGGGGTGCGTCGTCGCGTACGTCATGACTGCGAACCTACGCCCGCATTAGCCCACCGGTATGGTCCATTCCCATGGATAAATCGTGGGCCATTTCGGGGGGTGCCGCCGGGGCGGGAGGCTGGAGTGTCGACCTGCATCTGCATCTGGACGCGAAGGGCGCGGGTCCCCGCTCGGGTGTCCGCAAGAGCCTGACCGACGCGCTGCGCGAGGCGGTCCGCGGGGGCCGGCTCGCCCCCGGCACCCGCCTGCCGTCGTCCCGTACGCTCGCCGCCGACCTCGGCATCGCGCGCAACACGGTCGCCGACGCGTACGCGGACCTCGTCGCGGAGGGCTGGCTCACCGCGCGGCAGGGCTCGGGCACCCGGGTCGCCGCCCGCGACGTACCCCGCCCGGCGGCGCCCGCGCGCCCGCCCCGGGTGAGCGGCGCTCCGGTCCACGATCTGATGCCCGGCACGCCGGACGTGACGTCGTTCCCGCGCGCGGAGTGGCTGAAGGCGGCCCGCCGCGCCCTCGCGGCGGCCCCCGACGACGCGTTCGGGTACGGCGATCCACGGGGGCGGATCGAGCTGCGCACGGCACTCGCGGCGTATCTCTCCCGTGCCCGGGGCGTGCACGCCGACCCCGACCGGATCGTCATCGTGCCCGGCTTCATGCACGGTCTCACGCTCCTCGGTGACTGGCTCTCGGCGCGCGGGCTGCGGCGGATCGCCGTCGAGTCGTACGGGCTCGACCTGCACTGGGACCGCCTTGCCCGCACCGGTCTGCGTACGGAGCCGCTCGGCGCCGACGAACGGGGCACGCGCACGGACGGGCTCGCCGGGCACAAGGCGCTCCTGATCACTCCCGCGCACCAGTTCCCGACGGGGGTGGCGCTGCACCCCGACCGGCGGGCGGCGGCCGTGGACTGGGCGCGGCGCGCGGACGGCCTGATCCTTGAGGACGACTACGACGGGGAGTTCCGCTACGACCGCCAGCCGGTCGGCGCGCTCCAGGGCCTGGACCCGGACCGCGTCGTCTACCTCGGTACGGCCAGCAAGTCCCTGGCCCCCGGCCTGCGCCTCGCGTGGATGGTGCTGCCCGCGGCGCTCGCCTCCGAGGTCGCCGAGCTGAAGTTCGCGGCCGGGGCGTCGAGCGGGGTCCTCGACCAGCTGGCGCTCGCGGAGTTCATGACGTCCGGCGCGTACGACCGCCATGTCCGCTCGGCGCGGCTGCGCTATCGGCGCCGGCGGGACCAGTTGGTGGCCGCTGTGGCCGACAGCGCCCCCGACGTCGAGGTCACCGGCATCGCGGCGGGGCTGCACGCGGTGCTCCAACTGCCGCCGGGCACCGAGCAGTCGGTGGTGCATGCGGCGAGCTGGCAGCGGCTCGGGCTGCAGGGCCTCTCCCGCTTCCGGCACCCGAAGGCGACGGTGCCGCCGCGGGACGGTCTCGTCGTGGGCTACGGCACGCCGACGGATCACGCGTGGCGTGCCACGCTTGAGGCCTTGTGCCGCGTTCTGCCGTGACCTGGCGCGGGCGCCCCCAACCTCCGCGCACGGCCACATCGGCGCTCCGCGCCTCGCCCTCAAACGCCGGGCGGGCTGATTCCCCCACCCACCCGCCCTCTCCTGGGGCTCCGCCCCAGACCCCGCTCCTCAAACGCCGGAGGGGCTAGAACTTT
>NZ_JBHYJH010000378.1:0-3461 GCF_042740445.1 Streptomyces sp. NPDC059003
GGCGGCCCCCCCTGCCCCCCCGTTACCCCGCCGTTTCGGGGCTCGCCAACACCCCCCGCAGGCCATACCACCTGCGCGGGACCCCAGGCTGGTATTTCAGCCCGTCCGGCGTTTGAGGACGAGGCCGTTAGGCCGATGAAAGGGCGGGTGGGTGGGGAGCGGGCCTCACCCGAACTGCTGCTCCAGATCCTTGAGCTTGCGTTCCAGCGTGTCCAGGCGCGGCAGCGCCTGCGTGTCGTCCTCGGCCGTGAGGTCGACGGTCACGGTCTGACCGGTCTGGCCGGGGTCATTCTTGACGGCCTGCAGGGAGGGACGGTTGCGCACGGGCAACTGCTCCGGCGATGACGCAACTATGGCAGGGTCCGCGCCGACCTGCGCGGACCCGACCGACTGCGTCATCGCCTGGACGTCCACCTGACGGCCACCGCGGCTGTGGTAGCCGCGGCCCCGGCTGATGGCCTTCAGCTGGGCGCGGGACAGCTTCTCCTGGTCGCGCCTGCGGGTCCGCGCCTGCTCCTTCTCGCGCCGGTCCTCACGGACCTCCTCGACGGCCTCGTCGAGGGTGCGGACGCCTTCGAGGAGCATCAGCGACCACGCGCCGAACGTCTCACGGGGCGCCCGCAGCCAGCGGACGATGCGGATCTGCGGCAGCGGACGCGGCACCAGGCCCTGTTCGCGCAGGGCCGCGCGGCGGGTCTGCTTGAGGGCGCGGTCGAAGAGGACCGCCGCCGAGAGCGACATCCCCGCGAAGAACTGCGGGGCACCGGCGTGGCCGATGCCCCGGGGCGCGTGCACCCAGTTGAACCAGGCGGCGGCGCCCGCGAACGTCCAGACGAGGAGCCGGGAGCCGAGCGCGGCGTCGCCGTGGCTGGCCTCGCGCACCGCGAGGACGGAGCAGAACATCGCGGCCCCGTCGAGGCCGAACGGCACCAGGTACTCCCAGCCGCCCGACAGGTTCAGATTCTGCCGGCCGAAGCCGACGAGGCCGTGGAAGGAGAGGGCGGCGGCCACGGCCGCGCAGCAGAAGAGGAGGACGTACGAGGCCGTGCCGTAGAGGGCTTCCTTGCGCCTGCGGCGCTCCTCGCTGCGCTCCCACGAGTCATCGGCGGCGGCCGCCTTCGCCTGGGCTTTTTTGCCTCGCGCGAGCACCGCCACCGCCACCGCCAAGCCCAGGAGCAGGACGCCGCCGGGAAGCAGCCAGTCCAGCGATATCTCGGTCAGTCTCATCTGGGGTCCCTTGCGTCGCGGTAGGGCGTTTCGGGCGCCATAGTGACCCACGCCCGAACGCGCACAAGGGGTTTTCCGGCAAGAGGCCGCCAAGGGGGTGGTGCGGGGCGCGAAGAGCGCCGTTTCGCTCGAACTCACCTCAGTGGATTGCGAGTTGAGTTCGATTAAACGCGCACGATGGGGTGATTGAGACGGGAGGTGGACCCGGCGGAGGGCGGTGCGGGCGTCAACTCGCGGCCGCGGTGGCCGCCAGCTTGGCGACCCGGTCGGCGTCGCACATGCGCGGGCAGGTGACGCAGGTGTCCTCGGGGCGCAGCGTGTAGAACATGCAGCAGCTCGCGCGGTCACGGGTCGGCAGCTTCTCGCCGTTCGGCCCGGTGAGCTCGCGGAACGCGGCCGTGCCGACGTACGGCTTCGTGGCGCCGGGGAGCAGCCGCTCCAGCTCGGCGGTGGCCCGCTGCTCCTCGCCGAGCAGATGGGCGACGTACCAGATCCCCTCGACGATCTCGTCCGTCGCGATGGCCCACAGGGCGCGCCCGCGGCGGCGCATGCGCGGCCCGAAGCCGTCGAGCAGCGGGCCCAGGTGCTCGGCCACCGCGGCCCGCACCTCGGCGCGCAGCGCCTCCTCGTCCGGTACGACGCGGGCGCCGGGCAGGGCGGCCGCCGGGTCGTCGGGGAGGCAGGCGAAGGTGGTGGTCCTGACGGCCATCCGGCCGAGCGCGCGCTGGAAGGCGACGTGCTCGACGGGGTAGCGCGGGACGCGGCGGTGCAGGAACCACGGCACGGTGATCAGGAGGCAGGCGGGCCAGGCGTACCGGTGCAGGGCGAAGCTCGCGACCACGTCGGGGCGGGCCTGCTGGCCGTAGTCCTTGAGGACCTGCGCGTTGTCCCAGGCGAGGAAGGCCTCGAAGTCGGGGCCGGCCTCCGCGAGCCGCGCGGCGCTGACCCAGCCGCCGTCCTGCGGGGTCTGTTCGTCCTCGGCCAGCTCCTGGATCCGCAGCCCGGGGAACACCTCGGTGAGCCGGGCGTAGGCGCCCGTGACCGGGCTCTGGGTGCGCTCCGAGTGCCGGGCGCCGCTTTCCAGGGTGGGAACGGACATGCGCGGGGACCGCCGAATCACGATCGATTGCAGGTAAGCCTAACCTTACCCGACATGATCGAGGTTTCAACTGCGGTCTCGTCCGCCTATGGTGCTTCTCGTATGGTTCGGATCGTATGTTTTCGATCCGGCCGCTGACGGGCGGGACGCGGGAGGCGACCAGTGGAGCGGGCCAGAGCGCGCGAGGCGGAGACCCCGGCCCGCTGCGCCGCCGCACGCATTCCGGAACAGCCGGGAGCGGGACGCGCGGATTTAGTGGATCGAACGGATGCGTCGGGTGCGGTGTGCGCGGACCGGGTGGCGCGCGGGGAGCACACGCACGGGGAGCCACCGGTGCGCGGTGCGGTGCGGCGCACCTCCGTGCGCGGGCAGGTGCTCGACTCCCTGCGGGCCGCGCTCGTCGGCGGTGAACTCACGCCCGGCGAGGTGTACTCGGCGCCCGCGCTCGGCGAGCGCCTCGGCGTCTCCGCGACGCCCGTGCGCGAGGCCATGCAGCAGCTCGCCCTCGAAGGCGCCGTCGAGGTCGTCCCCAACCGGGGGTTCCGGGTCACCCGGCGCAGCGCGCGGGAGCTCGGGGAGCTCGCCGAGGTGCGGGCGCTCATCGAGGTGCCGGTGATGCTGCGGCTCGCCGGAAGTGTGGCCGCCGGGCGGTGGGCCGCGTTGCGGCCGCTCGCCGAGGCGACCGTCGTCGCTGCCGCCGGGGGAGACCTCGCCTCCTACGCGGAGGCGGACCGGGCCTTTCACCGGGCGGTGCTCGGGCTCTCCGGGAACCAGCAGCTCGTGCAGGTGGCCGACGATCTGCACCGGCGTGCGCAGTGGCCCCTCGTGAGCGGGCCCGTCACCGGCCGCCGCGCCGACCTCGTCGCCGACGCCGCGGAGCACATGGCCCTCCTCGAGGCGCTTGCCGCGCGGGACCTGCCGGTGGTGCAGGCGCTGGTGCGGGAGCACTTCGCGGGGGGTGGCGGGGGCTGAGGCCGGTGTCCCTCGCGGGGGCGCCCCAGACCCGCCCCTTCCCGAACTGGGGCTCCGCCCCAGACGCCGCTCCTCAAACGCCGGAGGGGCTAAATCTTGCCGCTAGATCCAGCCCGTCCGGCGTTTGAGGACGAGGCGCGCAGCGCCGGATAAAAGGGGGTCC
>NZ_JBHYJH010000379.1:0-3448 GCF_042740445.1 Streptomyces sp. NPDC059003
TCCTAGGGGCGGAGCCCCTAGTTTCGGGAAGGGGCGGGTCTGGGGCGCCCCCGCGAGGCCACCGCTACCGCCGGCGCAGATCAGCCACCCGTGCCGACCTCTCCCCCGCCCCCTGCTCACCAAGGACCGCCGCACTCCGCAGCTGCGGCCCCGCCCCCGCACCATGCCCCCCGTGCCCCCGCCGCTGCCCGGGCAACGGCACGTCCCGCCGCGGCTGGCGGCCCGCGGGGACGGAGTCAACCCCGGGGGCCTGGCCGGGGCCCACGGCACCGCCGGCCACGGCGATCTGCACACCCTGGTCCGCCAGGGCCTGCAGCTCCGTGGCCGCACGGTCGTCGTGGGCCGGCGGCTCGTCCGTCACCAGACGTGTGATCACGTCGGTCGGCACCGTCTGGAACATGGTGTCCGTGCCGAGCTTGGTGTGGTCCGCGAGGACCACGACCTCCGCCGCGGCCTGGACGAGGGCGCGGTCCACGCTGGCCGACAGCATGTTGGAGGTCGACAGGCCGCGCTCGGCCGTGAGCCCGCTCCCCGAGAGGAACGCGCGCGAGACCCGCAGCCCCTGCAAGGACTGCTCGGCCCCGCTGCCCACGAGCGCGTAGTTCGAACCGCGCAGGGTGCCGCCCGTCATGACGACCTCCACCCTGTTGGCATGGGCCAGCGCCTGGGCCACCAGAAGGGAGTTGGTGACCACGGTCAGACCGGGTACGCGCGCGAGCCGTCGGGCCAGCTCCTGCGTGGTCGTACCCGCCCCGACGACGATGGCTTCGCCTTCTTCGACGAGACCCGCCGCGAGGTCGGCGATGGCCGTCTTCTCGGCGGACGCGAGATGTGATTTCTGCGGAAAGCCGGACTCCCGCGTGAATCCGCCCGGCAATACCGCACCGCCATGCCGGCGGTCGAGGAGTCCTTCTGCCTCCAGCGCGCGCACGTCCCGCCGTACGGTCACTTCGGAGGTCTGGACGACGCGGGCGAGCTCACGGAGCGACACCGCTCCGTTGGCCCGCACCATTTCGAGGATCAATTGGCGACGTTCTGCAGCGAACACGAAACTGACAGTAACCCCAACGACCGTCTGCTTTCAGCAGTTTGCGCCGAATTACAGAAGTTGTACGCACGACAGGGGTGGAAGTGGTATAGGGGTACTCCAACCGACTATGCCAGGCACATGGGCGGCAACAGGCTGTGACCTGCGGAGAGTTGAATCCGGCCGCCGAAGCCATCGCTTCGGGCGGCCGGAAGGCGCGTACGGACCCCGCGGAATCAAGTCGGATCCGGTCGGAGCAAACCCGGACCGGACCCGGACCGGGTCCGGAGCAGACCCGGAGCAGACCCGGACCAGGCCCGGATCAGACCTCGCCGCCGACCTTGCGGGTGTGCAGCTGGCGGGCGACTTCGGCGATCGACCCCGAAAGCGAGGGGTACACGGTGAAGGCGTTGGCGATCTGCTCGACCGTCAGATTGTTGTCGACCGCGATCGAGATGGGGTGGATGAGTTCCGACGCGCGCGGCGCGACGACGACGCCGCCGACCACGATGCCCGTACCGGGGCGGCAGAAGATCTTGACGAAGCCGTCGCGGATGCCCTGCATCTTCGCGCGCGGGTTGCGCAGCAGCGGCAGCTTGACCACCCGGGCGTCGATCTTGCCCGCGTCGACGTCGGCCTGGCTGTAGCCGACGGTGGCGATCTCGGGGTCGGTGAAGACGTTCGACGAGACGGTCTTCAGGTTCAGCGGGGTCACCGCGTCGCCCAGGAAGTGGTACATCGCGATGCGGCCCTGCATGGCGGCCACGGAGGCGAGGGCGAAGATGCCGGTGACGTCACCGGCGGCGTACACGCCGGGCGCGGACGTGCGCGAGACCCGGTCGGTCCAGATGTGCCCGGAGTCCTTGAGCTTGACCCCGGCCTCCTCCAGACCCATCCCGCTGCTGTTCGGGATGGCGCCGACCGCCATCAGGCAGTGGCTGCCCGAGATGACGCGCCCGTCGGCGAGCGTGACCTCGACGCGGTCGCCGACCCGCTTGGCGGAGGCGGCTCGGGTGCGGCCCATCACGTTCATCCCTCGCCGCCGGAAGACGTCCTCGAGCACGGCGGCGGCGTCCGGGTCCTCACCGGGCAGCACGCGATCGCGCGACGACACGAGCGTGACCCGCGACCCCAGCGCCTGATAGGCGCCGGCGAAC
This sequence comes from Streptomyces sp. NPDC059003, assembly GCF_042740445.1. Classification (NCBI taxonomy): domain Bacteria; kingdom Bacillati; phylum Actinomycetota; class Actinomycetes; order Kitasatosporales; family Streptomycetaceae; genus Streptomyces; species Streptomyces sp. NPDC059003. The sequence continues at coordinate 2,185 of NZ_JBHYJH010000379.1, forward strand.
TCGGCGCCCGTCACGCCGGACCCGACCACGATGAGCTCCTCGGGCAGCTCGTCGAGGTCGTACACCTGCGTCCAGTTCAGGATCCGCTCGCCGTCCGGCTGGGCGTCCGGCAGCTCGCGCGGGTGACCACCGGTCGCGATCAGAACGGCGTCGGCGGTGAGCGTCTCCTCGCTCCCGTCGGCGGCCCGCACCACGACCTTCCGCGACCCGTCCATGGCCTGCTGGCCCTCGAGCCGCCCCCGGCCGCGCAGCACGCGCGCGCCGGCCCGCGTGACGGACGCGGTGATGTCGTGCGACTGCGCGAGCGCGAGCCGCTTCACGCGCCGGTTGACCTTGCCGAGGTCCACGCCCACGACCCGGGCGGCCTGGTCGATGTGGGGCGTGTCGTCCTCGACGATGATGCCGAGCTCTTCGTACGACGAATCGAAGGTCGTCATGACCTCGGCCGTCGCGATCAGGGTCTTCGACGGCACGCAGTCGGTGAGCACCGACGCCCCGCCCAGACCGTCGCAGTCGACGACGGTCACCTCCGCGCCGAGCTGGGCAGCCACCAGGGCCGCCTCATATCCGCCGGGTCCGCCACCAATGATCACGATCCGAGTCACGTACTCCATTCTCCCGCACGCCCGCAGCGACGAGCGAGCGGGGTAAAAAAGCCCGTCCGGCGCTTGGGGACGAGGCGCGCAGCGCCGATGAAGCGGGGGAAAGGGGGCGCAGCCCCCATAACGCCAACTGTGTAGGGCGCTCGCGCCAGAAAGTCGTACGCTCGACGGCATGTCGCTCTACGCCGCGTACGCCGGCAATCTCGACGCGCGGCTCATGACGCGCCGCGCCCCGCACTCGCCGCTGCGCGCGACCGGCTGGCTGAACGGCTGGCGGCTGACGTTCGGGGGCGAGCACATGGGCTGGGAGGGCGCGCTCGCCACGATCGTCGAGGCGCCGCGGTCGCAGGTCTTCGTCGCGCTGTACGACATCGCGCCGATGGACGAGGACTCCATGGATCGCTGGGAGGGCGTCGGCCTCGACATCTACCGCCGCATGCGGGTCCGGGTCCACACGCTGGAGGGCGAGGAGCCGGCGTGGGTGTACGTCCTGAACGGCTACGAGGGCGGGTTGCCGTCGGCCCGCTACCTCGGCGAGCTCGCCGACGCAGCCGAATCAGCGGGCGCGCCGCACGACTACGTCATGGAACTACGCAAACGTCCATGCTGACCCTCGCGGGGGCGCCCCAGACCCGCCCCTTCCCGAACTAGGGGGCTGCGCC
>NZ_JBHYJH010000380.1:0-3402 GCF_042740445.1 Streptomyces sp. NPDC059003
GCTCGATGGGTCAGTACGCGGAGCCCGACGCGCCCAGGGAGCCCGTCGGGTGCCAGACCGTCTTCGTTTCGAGGAACGCCGTCAGGCGCTCCGTGCCCGGGGCCGACGTGAAGTCGGTGTCCACAGGCTGTGGACGGACAACGCGCTTCAGGTTGTCGGCCGCGGCGATCTCCAGGTCCTTCGCCAGGTCGGCGTCCGCCACGCCCGTGAGGTCCAGGGCGTTGACGTCCTGGTGGGCGGCGAGCGGGGCCGCGAGCTCCGCGGCCTTGCCGCTGAGGATGTTGACCACGCCGCCCGGCAGGTCGGACGTGGCCAGGACCTCGCCGAGGGAGAGGGCCGGGAGCGGGGCCTTCTCGGAGGCGATGACGACCGTGGTGTTGCCGGTGGCGATCGCCGGGGCGATGACCGAGACCAGGCCCAGGAACGAGGACTCCTGGGGGGCGACCACGGCCACCACGCCCGTGGGCTCGGGGGTCGAGAGGTTGAAGAACGGGCCCGCGACCGGGTTCGCCCCGCCCACGACCTGGGCGATCTTGTCCGTCCAGCCCGCGTACCAGACCCAGCGGTCGATCGCCGCGTCCACGACGGCCGCCGCCTTGGACTTCGACAGGCCCTCCGCGTCGGCGACCTCGCGCACGAACTGCTCGCGGCGGCCCTCCAGCATCTCGGCCACGCGGTAGAGGATCTGGCCGCGCAGAAACGCCGTCGCGCCCGACCAGCCGCCGAACGCCTTGCGCGCCGCCACGACCGCGTCCCGCGCGTCCTTGCGGGAGGAGAGGGGGGCGTTCGCCAGCCAGTTGTTCTTCGAGTCCGTCACCTCGTACACCCGGCCGCTCTCAGAACGCGGGAACTTTCCGCCCACGTACAGCTTGTAGGTCTTGAGCACACTCAAGCGGTTCTCAGACATCGAGGTACGCCTCCAGGCCGTGGCGGCCGCCCTCGCGGCCGAAGCCCGACTCCTTGTAGCCGCCGAACGGCGAGGTCGGGTCGAACTTGTTGAACGTGTTGGCCCAGACGACCCCGGCGCGGAGCTTGTTCGCGACCGCGAGGATGCGCGAGCCCTTCTCCGTCCAGATGCCCGCCGACAGGCCGTACTGCGTGTTGTTGGCCTTGGCCACGGCCTCTTCCGGGGTGCGGAAGGTGAGGACGGACAGGACCGGGCCGAAGATCTCGTCGCGGGCGATGGTGTGCGCCTGCGTGACGTTCGTGAAGAGCGTCGGGGCGAACCAGTAGCCGGCGGAGGGGAGCTCGCAGGGGGCGCTCCAGCGCTCCGCGCCCTCGGCCTCGCCCGTCTCCGCGAGCGCGGTGATGCGGGCCAGCTGCTCGGCGGAGTTGATCGCGCCGATGTCGGTGTTCTTGTCCAGCGGGTCGCCCAGGCGGAGGGTCGACAGGCGGCGCTTGAGGGAGTCGAGGAGCTCGTCCTGGATCGACTCCTGGACCAGGAGGCGGCTGCCGGCGCAGCAGACCTGGCCCTGGTTGAAGAAGATGCCCGTGACGATGCCCTCGACGGCCTGGTCGATCGGGGCGTCGTCGAAGACGATGTTGGCGCCCTTGCCGCCCAGCTCCAGCGTGAGCTTCTTGTCCGTGCCCGCCACCGTGCGGGCGATCTCCTTGCCGACGGCCGTGGAGCCGGTGAAGGCGACCTTGTTCACGTCCGCGTGGGCGGTCAGGGCCGCGCCCGCGTCGCCGTATCCGGGAAGGATGTTGACGACGCCCTTCGGCAGGCCCGCCTGGCGGCAGATGTCCGCGAAGAAGAGCGCCGAGAGGGGGGTCGTCTCGGCGGGCTTCAGGACCACCGTGTTGCCCGTCGCGAGGGCCGGGGCGATCTTCCAGGCCAGCATCAGGAGCGGGAAGTTCCAGGGGATGACCTGGCCCGCGACACCGAGGGGCTTCGGGTTCGGGCCGTAGCCCGCGTGGTCGAGCTTGTCCGCCCAGCCCGCGTAGTAGAAGAAGTGCGCGGCGACCAGGGGGAGGTCCGCGTCGCGGGTCTCCTTGATCGGCTTGCCGTTGTCGAGGGTCTCCAGGACGGCGAGCTCGCGGCTGCGCTCCTGGATGATCCGGGCGATGCGGAACAGGTACTTCGCGCGCTCGGAGCCCGGCAGGGCCGACCACTTCTCGAAGGCCTTGCGGGCCGCCTTCACGGCGCGGTCCACGTCCGCCGAGCCCGCCTGCGCGACCTCGGAGAGGACCTCCTCGGTCGACGGGGAGACGGACTTGAAGACCTTGCCGTCCGCCGCCTCGGTGAACTCGCCGTCGATGAACAGGCCGTAGGAGGGGGCGATGTCGACGACTGCGCGGGATTCGGGGGCCGGTGCGTATTCGAATGCCATGGTGATCAGTCCACCGTCACGTAGTCGGGGCCGGAGTAGCGGCCGGTGGCCAGCTTCTGGCGCTGCATCAGCAGGTCGTTCAGGAGGCTGGACGCGCCGAAGCGGAACCATTGGTTGTCCAGCCAGTCCTCGCCCGCCGTCTCGTTGACGAGGACCAGGAACTTGACGGCGTCCTTGGAGGTGCGGATGCCGCCGGCCGGCTTCACGCCCACCTGGACGCCGGTCTGCGCGCGGAAGTCGCGGACGGCTTCGAGCATCAGGAGGGTGTTCGCGGGGGTCGCGTTCACTCCCACCTTGCCCGTCGACGTCTTGATGAAGTCCGCACCCGCGAGCATGCCGATCCAGCTCGCGCGGCGGATGTTGTCGTACGTCGACAGCTCGCCGGTCTCGAAGATGACCTTCAGGCGGGCCGCGCCCGAGGCCTCCTTCACGGCGACGATCTCGTCGTACACCTTCATGTAGTCGCCCGCGAGGAACGCGCCCCGGTCGATGACCATGTCGATCTCGTCCGCGCCCGCGGCCACCGCGTCGCGGACGTCGGCCAGCTTCACGTCGAGGGCGGCGCGGCCCGCGGGGAACGCGGTCGCGACCGAGGCGACCTTCACGTCCGTGCCCGCGACGGCCTCCTTCGCCGTGGCCACCATGTCCGGGTAGACGCAGACGGCCGCCGTGCGGGGCGTCGTGCGGTCCGTCGGGTCCGGGTTGACGGCCTTCGCGCCGAGCGCGCGGACCTTGCCCGGGGTGTCGGCGCCCTCCAGGGTCGTCAGGTCGATCATCGAGATGGCCAGGTCGATGGCGTACGCCTTCGCCGAGGCCTTGATCGAGCGCGTTCCGAGTGCGGCGGCGCGGGCTTCCAGGCCGACCGCGTCCACGCCCGGGAGGCCGTGGAGGAAGCGGCGGAGGGTGGCCGCCGACGCCGTGACGTCGGCGTAGGGGGTGCCGGTCGTTGCGGCTGCCCCTGGGGGTGGTGTCGTCGTCGGCATAGTCACGAGGGGAGCATATCTACGCGCGTAGCGGCCTGTACAGGGGTGGGGGCGGGCCTGGGGCCCTCGCGGGGCGCCCCAGGCCTGGG